>NZ_JAOQJJ010000001.1:0-287397 GCF_025567135.1 Bacteroides cellulolyticus | reverse complement strand
CCATCGAAATATCCCTCAGATTGTTCAGGTCGCTGAACACACTCACCTTTCCGAATTTCGTCACCCCCGTCAGCAGGGCGAACCGTATATACCTGTCCATCGATTTCAGCGCCCCATAGAAAGCCTTCAGCGTGTTCCTGTACTCATTCTGCAACTCCTCGTCATCTATGGCCTGCAGCATCGGTTTGTCGTATTCGTCCACCAGGATAACCACCTGCTTCCCTGTCTTCTCATACGCACGACCTATCACGTACATAAATCTCTCCTCAGGCGACCTGTCTTTCTTCTCGTCGCCGTATTCAGCCTCCCACATCTCAAGGTGCATGTTCAGAATTTCCAGAAGCGAAGCCTTATTCTCATATCGCTTCGTATTCAGATCCAGATGCAGTACCGGATATTCCGTCCATTCCTTTTCCAGTTCCGCAATCTTCAGCCCCTCGAACATCTCCCTCTTTCCGCTGAAATAAGTCTCCAGCGTGGAGATAAGAAGACTCTTTCCGAACCTGCGCGGACGGCTCAGAAAGTAATATACACCGTTATTTACCAGGTCATATATCAGATCCGTCTTGTCTATATAAAGATAACCGCCTTCGCGTATCTTTTCAAAATTCTGTATTCCTATAGGGTATTTCATGTAAGTCAATTAAAAATTAAAAATTAATAACCAACGGTCAGCGAAGCTAATTAATAACCAACGGTCAGCGAAGCTAAGACCTTGTCAACTCGTCTCCTAGTCCCCAGTCCCTGGTATCTACTCCTTCACAATCCACCTCTCCACATTCCTCTTCTCATAGCTGAAGTTCACACCCACTTTCACCAGCTTCCTTCCGTCACATTCGAAAGGCAGCGCATAGTCCTTGCTCTCTATCTGCTGCATTGCCTCTTCCGCCGTGCCGTCCAGCTTGAACTCCATCACGTATATGTAGTCCGGTGTCTTCACCACCATGTCAATCCTTCCCTCCGAGGTATGATATTCCGCCTGCGTATAGAATCCCAGCAGTTTGAACAGGATGAACATCACGTTCTGGTAGTGCAGCTCCAGGTCACGAGCCAGCTCGTACGGAGTGTCGGCAAAGAAAGTCATCAGGCGTTTCATGAAAGAATCCGTATCACCGTTACGAACATCCATGACGAAATTCATGATTCCGAACGTAGCGTCCGAATTATCCATCCCCGTATAGCTCGGCAACAGGAATTTCATGAAACCATCCTCCACCTCCCTGTTCGGGAATCCAAGTATATAAGTCCTGAACTCCTTGTCATAATCCTTGATTGTCAGATACCCGCTCTGATACAAAATCGGCACCGGATCTTTCCTGAGTGTTTCCAATCCATTCAGCGAGTCCGCCGTAGCATACTCCCTCATCAGTTTCTTCAGGTTATATCTGCACCCCTTCATCAGTTCTACAAGGAAAGTAGGCGTACCCGTCTCAAACCAGTATTTGCCGAACTCGTTACTTGCAAACGTATTCAGTATGCTGAACGGATTATATATATCTACGCATCTGTCGTTGAAGTGATACCCGTCGTACAATTCCTTGAGTTTCGCCTTTGTCTCCTCCTCTGTCATATCATTTGCAGTACCCAGATCCTTTATGCCATCTTTGAATACAGAGTGCAGTTCCTCCTCCGTGATACCGCAAATCCTTTCGTATGCCTTCAGCATCGAAATATCCCTCAGATTGTTCAGGTCGCTGAACACACTCACCTTTCCGAATTTCGTCACCCCCGTCAGCAGAGCGAACCGTATATACCTGTCCATCGATTTCAGCGCCCCATAGAAAGCCTTCAGCGTGTTCCTGTATTCATCCTGCAGCTCCTCATTATCTATAGCCTGCAGCATAGGCTTGTCATATTCGTCCACCAGGATTACAGTGTTCCTTCCAGTCTTTTCCGCCGCTCTTCGTATTACCCCCTCAAATCTTGTCGCAAGCGAATACTCATCCGGATTCTTGCCATAAAGAGCCTCGCACTGTTTCAGAAACAGGTCAAGCTTGTTCTCCAGATCCTTCGGAGTGGCATACCTTTCAGTATTCAGGTCCAGATGCAGCACAGGATATTCCGTCCATTCCTTCTCCAGTTCCGCAATCTTCAGCCCCTCGAACATCTCCCTCTTTCCACTGAAATAAGTCTCCAGCGTAGAGATAAGAAGACTCTTTCCGAACCTGCGCGGACGGCTCAGGAAGTAATACTTACCATTATCCACCAGATCAAACATCATGTCCGTCTTGTCGATATAAAGATAACCGCCTTCGCGTATCTCTTCAAAATTCTGTATTCCTATAGGGTATTTCATGTTGGGCAATTAAGAATTAAAAATTAAAGGTTAAGTTACGAGGCTTAACTTCGTTGACCGCATCCCCGCTCGTCACATTATCCATCTACTCCTGGTCATTTTTGGAAGCTTATCCTATATTTTGCTGATAAATTCATTGTCTATTTCAAAAGCCTTACCATGCAAATTGGTTTTCCATGTACATTTTTCAACATCCAAGTCTATATAATTTTCAATAATCCCTTTCCTGAAAGGAATTTCCTTTAATGTTGGATTAAATGCGCGTATGGCTTTTTGTAAAGAATTATCTCTTTTTTTGGGCTTATTCAGTATGTCAAAAGAAGTTATATATAGGTGTGTCACATTCTTAATGAATATATTAAGCATATCTTTGGTTGGCAGACATACTTTTCCATTAATGAAAGGAGATAATTGACCTACCAATAAATTATGATTAAACATTTCATCCCATACTCTCTTCTCGTATGCATTTTCAGAACCATGATGCGGTATCTTATAAAGTGATGCACTGTTTTTTGAGATACAGCTACAATTGTCGAGAATACATAGCCATCCACGTTTATTGTCTTCTGATGTTTCCAGATCACCTCCTAAAATAGCTGTATATCCGTTAACACTTACTTGCAGAACAACACACTTTTCATTCGGACTGCGAACTATAATTTTTCTGTTGGAGCATGGGACATAATTTCTCATTAATTCTGAGATTTCTGTTCCAAAATCTGATATTACTGCGTCTGAAGGAGAAAGAGCTATCACTTTTATGTCATTTCTTTCATCATTTCTACTATACAACACACGATCCTGTAATATTGTTTTCACAGGTATTTTTCTCTGATTAACTATATTCAGACATTTAGCCATGATATCCGTTGAGGAAGTATGAGACAATAATTTATCATTCCTGCTGTCAAGTCCGATAAACTCAAGAAACTTGGCTTTGTCCGAAGTTACAGCGAATGCTAATGTTGCGGATTTACATTCTTCAAGCAGCTTGTCTATCCCAAGAATATGGTCGTTATGCCAATGTGAACAAACTATTAATTTTACTTCCGTCTCAATGTGAACACCAAGTGACTTCAAATACTCAAGAGGCAAAGATTCTTTTGTAACAGGGTCTATGCACGAATCTACCACCATCCAATTATTCATACCTAATTGTACCACAACAGATTCTCCATATCCTCCACCTGTTCCAATCAAAGAAACTCTGAATAGATTCATTCCCACATGATACCCTCCTTCAACTTATCAACATCATTCATTATAGACTCAAATTCATTATTGCTCAAGTTTATACTTCTTTTAAAACGGATAAAAGATTGTTTTATTATTTGTCCATAGTAGTTGGCATATCCTATACTCCAATAAAAAACAGCTCCCACATTCAGTAAATGCAAATCACAATTTGATATATCTTTTTTTTCAAACTCAGCAATCTCGTGTGTAGTGTTTTCATCTGTATTTATTAATACAGCTGTAAAAGTTTCATCTTTTATTTCGGTGACATTACCTATCCAGTTGAGTGAATGACAAATATAATTCAAATTGCTTTTGGAACTTTTTATTAACGGTAACTCTATCTTTTCAGATTTATCACAGTCTCTAGTCTCAAATGTTGATAGTAAAGATACTCTTTCCTTAATCGGCAGTTGAATCTCTTCTAAAACCAAATCTTCATACAATGTAGGCAAACTATTGTTTGTATAGTTGTCAAAGAAAGAATATTTGTTGATTTGTAATGTTGAATCTCCCATTATCCGAAAATTTTTGAAAGAATATTTGAAACTATTTCTTTTGAGTTTGCCGCACAATAATCAAATTTATCCTCTACGAGTTGCGATGCCTTGTAACCGTTACTGTTAGGCTCCAGATTAAAATGATTGTTTATATTGAAATTTATGCCGAAATTCACCTTCAGTTCAGGTTCAGACGGTGATATACTCACACGTCTGAAAGATGTGTTTCCTGATTCTGTAGATTCTATTATTTCGATGTTTAACAATCTTGGTGATGTAAGAATATCATTCCAGTTATTCAATGGTGCCAGCCTGTCTCCAAAGTTATAATAGTTGTCGGCATTTTTTAATGATAAATCATATACATTATTAATGCCTACAGCTTTTATAGGAGTCTCATTCAATATTTTGAAGATATTTATAGCTAAATCACGCATAGGATAGAAATATGGTTTTTTCATTGTTTTGAAATCACATCTATTTCTTGAGACTTCAATACTCAACCATTCTCCCAACTGGAATCTGGAAAGTTCATTCATGACTATCTCTATTTTCGCATTTTTGGCCTCTTCCTCCTGTATAAGGTCTTTTGATGCCAACCAATAAGGGTGAAATATAGAAGGATTGAAATCTCCTAAAAACACCAATCCTCTCGTTTCAATCTCTAAATATTTATCTATCATAAATAAAATACTTTTTGTCGGCTGAATATCATAATATTCACAAAAGTAATTTTTAATTCCGATATATCAAATAAAAATATTCTTTTTCTTCCTTATATTAAACCGAAATTCCCCCATGCCCGGCATTACCAGCCGCCGCATGGAGGAATCCCCTAGTTATTAATCAATTTCGCTGTCTGCCAATTATTAATTACCTTCGTTGACCGCCAGCTCTTAATTATTAATTTTTAATTATTAATTATCATAAGTTTCCTCATAATACCTCTGATAATCCCCTGAAGTCACATTATCCATCCACTCCTGGTTCTCCAGATACCATTTCACCGTCTTCTCTATACCCTCTTCAAACTGCAGGCTCGGTTCCCAACCCAGCTCACGCTGCAGCTTCGTAGAGTCAATAGCGTAACGCATGTCATGTCCCAGACGGTCAGTCACGTAAGTAATCAGATCCAGAGAATAACCTTCCGGATTACCCAGCAGTCTGTCAACGGTCTTTATCAGCACCTTTATGATGTCGATGTTCTTCCATTCGTTGAAACCGCCTATGTTGTATGTATCCGCAATCTTTCCGTTATGGAAAATTACGTCTATCGCACGCGCATGATCCACCACATACAGCCAGTCGCGCACATTCTCACCCTTGCCATATACAGGCAGCGGCTTGCGGTGACGAATATTGTTGATAAACAGCGGAATCAGCTTCTCCGGGAACTGGTACGGACCGTAGTTGTTCGAGCAGTTAGTCACTATAGTCGGCATCCCGTAAGTATCATGATAAGCACGCACAAAGTGATCCGAGCTCGCTTTCGAAGCCGAGTACGGGCTGTCAACACAAACAGTTAGGATTATCCTCTATGTCCTTCAGGTTCGCCAGGTTGCCGGCATAAGTCAGCTTGTCCAGGTTGATGATTCTGTACTCAGGATATTTGTTCACGAACAGGCGCACTACGTGGTTGCCAATAAAACCGGCACCGCCGGTTATAAGGATGTTACGGTTAAAGTTTCTGTATTTGATAAGTTTATATAAAACAATTGGTAAGAATCTTAATAACTTCTTGATAGTTTTATTTTTCTTTTGATTATTGTTCTTATAGTTTACGACGAAAAGATATGTTTGTTTGCGGTGTCAAGGCGGAAAATACAATCGTTACTAGAAAACAAAATATATAGGTAAAATATTCTTAGTTATGAGCGACATAAATATGAGTTGGTACACAACGTTGCCCATAATGATTAAAAATTCCATTATCAGTAGGATAATTGACAATGTCAGTTTTTTCGTCTCCTTTACCTTTCAGATACATAGTAGTAGATCCACCACCATCCATATTAAGTGCATACTGAGGATTAAAATGTTTTTTGAGGAATAAGGTTACTTCTTTTGCGCTCATACCTTCAGCTTTACCTGCCCATCTTCCATCTATGGTAATTAACAACAAATCTTTATCCTCAGTTACAGCAACAACTGTACGAGGGTGGCGTACTCCTTGATGTCTGCGATAATCTTCATATTCAAAAGATTCTAATTCTTCCATAGTATAATTACCAACAAAAGTTTCACTTAAAGGTTGATAGTCATAAATTAATGTTGGAGCACTAGCTAACAGATTTCTTGCAGGATATTGTTTATATATGTCAATAGCAGCCTTCCCGTTCTGTCCACCATATATAATTCCAACGTCAGATTTTCCATCCGAATAAATTGCACCATTGTGCTTCCAGTATCTTATGTCTCCTTCAGGTAGTGTAACTTCAGATATATTAATTTCATTAATACGAATGTATATAGCATCCTGTTCGTATCCACCATTAATACCACCTATAGCTACATTTTCTTTTGCTACGTTTGAAAGAGAATCTCCATTATTATTGTATGTAAATATAACAGAATACAGATTAGAAAGTAAATCAATTTCAAGCACATTAACAATCTGATTAGCCTTACTTACGTTATCATATCCTTCATAGTTATAATAAATAAATCCATCATAAACAGAATCAATTTCCCATTCATTTTGGTTATCCTTTTGTAAAGTTGGAACTTTTATAGTAGAAGGATTATTAGGTTTCTTATAGTCATCATTAATTTTATCATTTCTACATGCTATAGTTATATAAAGAACTACGAATAAAAAAGCAATTGTTAATTTATTAAATTTCATAATATAATCTCTTAAACTGTTGTCTGGCTCAAATTAAAGAATAAAGGTTATACATATAATTCATCCTTTTCATATGCGTAAGTATATAGATTATTGATAATCTTGCATAGATTAATGAAACGATTAACTAATATATTTGCTATAAGAAACGTTGGCGGAATTTTAATATGTTTTAATTAAATTCCGCCAACTGATTTCTAATTATTTTATTTATTCTTATCTAATGCTTCAAAGCATGAATTTTTGCTTATAAATTCAGGAACAAGATTTTTCATAGCTTCAACCACTTTCATTTGATTGTATGTGTAGCTTACATCTATTAAATGTTGAATCTGATCTTTTACCTCATCGTAATCATATTCTCTGACAGTTGCTATCATAATTTTTTCATGATATGTAGGCTTGGTCAATTCCTTCACATTTAACAGCTCTTCATAAAGTTTCTCACCATGTCTAAGTCCTGTAAATTCTATCTTTATATCAGGACGACCTGATAAACTAATCATACGCTTGGCCAAATCCAAAATCTTAACAGGTTTACCCATGTCAAAAATATAAATTTCTCCACCGTTACCCATACTTCCAGCTTCTAATACCAATCTGCAAGCTTCAGGGATTGTCATAAAATAGCGTATAATTTCAGGATGTGTAACAGTTACAGGACCTCCTCGTTTGATTTGTTCTTTAAAGCGTGGTATAACAGAACCGTTTGAACCAAGTACATTACCAAATCTTGTCGTTATAAATTGAGTAACATGTCCTCCTTCTTTTTGTAATTTTTTTGCTAGGCTTTGTACATATATCTCACATATACGTTTTGAACATCCCATAACGTTTGTCGGATTAACTGCTTTATCTGTAGAGATCATTACAAATTTTTCAGCTTTATATTTTACAGCCAAATCAGCTACAATTCTAGTTCCGGCTACGTTTGTCTGTATAGATTCCGACACATTATCTTCCATCATAGGAACATGTTTGTAAGCAGCTGCATGGAAGATATATTGAGGTCTGAATTCTTTGAATATAGATTCCATTCTTGTTTGGTTGGCAATATCAGCAACTATTGTTTTGGCATCTATGTCTCTCCATCTGTCTTGCAATTCCAATCTGATGTCATGTAATGGAGTTTCAGCCTGGTCAACAAGTATCAAAGTATATGGGTTAAAAGATGCTACTTGTCTCATTATTTCACTTCCTATCGATCCTGCAGCACCTGTTATCATAACCCTTTTTCCTTCCAAATGTGAAGCAACTTTTCTGATATCAATTTGAATAGGTTCACGTTGTAGCAAATCTTCAATTTGAATTTCTTTAAGTTCAGGTTGACTTAACGTCTGACTCTTCCATTCGCTCAAAGGAGGAGCTGTCATAAGTTTTATATTGTTGGCAAGAAGTTTGTCCGCTAAATCACTTTTTTTGAGTTCATTCATTTTGGCCGGAGAAATAATAACTATTTGTATATCTTTCTCACTAAGCCTTTCAAATAGCTCTTCATCATTAGCATATACTTTGACTCCCATTAGAACCTTTCCTATCAATTTAGGTTCATCAGCAATAAATCCTTTTAATTTATAGTGGTTTCTTAAATTAACTCTCAATGATTTGGCTATATTTACCCCTGCTTCCTTGGCGCCGTATATAAATACATTTGCGCTATGGCTTCCGTCGAAATTTAATGTTTCAAATAAAATTTTGACTACCATTCTAGAAACCGTCATTAACCCGAAGTTTATTATATATGATATGAATATTACACTATAAGGAGGTAAATGGAAAATATTTGATTTCCTGCTAAATATACTGATTATCATTATTACAGCATACGTACAACTTAGCGCAACAAATATTCTCATTATATCAACAAATGATGAATATCTAAGCACACCTGAATATGTACGGAATATCTTGTAAAAAAAGATTGCAATCAAGACACACCATAATATACTGGTATCCACATCTGACAAAACAGTAAATACTTCTTTTATATCATATCTAAGTATATAAGCTATTAGACATGATAAAGCAGTTAAGACTATATCCATTAATAGAATAGTCCATATCGGTAAAACCTTAACAGAAAGATACCGATGAATAAGTGTTTTTACTCTCATTTTTGTAAAGTTTGATAAATATCACAATACTATGTGACTGTTGAATATTTTTATGGAAACAAAAATAACCTATTTTCTTGTTTATTCAAATAAAAAGGAATTTTAATTGAAAGTAATTATCAAATATTGGTTCACTCCAATATTTTTAAGCAAGTATTCTAGTTTATGTTTTTTTGTTTGTAATATATAATATGTTTTTCATTCCTGTTCTTCTTTAAATGTGTTTTACTGCGTTTGTATGGTATATAAAAGGGAAAATAAAAGTAGGAGAAAATAAAAAAGTTCTCTCCTACTTGTTTGCATAATACTAATATTTATCAGTTCTTATATTCTTATAGCCATAGATATTAGACTATTAAATTATCAAAGAGACTTAATAATTTGTGAGAAGTTCTCCATTACATATTCTACATCTTCCATACTCATACGTGTATTTAGTGGAAGTGTAATTTCATTTTCAAAAAGATGATATGCATTTGGATAGTTCTTAATATCAAATCCTAGAGCCTTATACGCTGTCATCATAGGTAATGGTTTATAATGAACGTTAGTCGCTATACCTCGTTCAGCCATTAATTCTATTACTTTATTTGTTTCTTCACGAGTGCGTCCTCCAAGACGAACTATATATAAGTGATGTGATGAACAATGATCGTCTGATTTATGATTCAAGTATGTTATCTGGTTATTAACATCAAGTTCAGAATTAAGCTTATCAATGACATTATTCATGTATGCAACATATTTTCCTCGTTTCTGTAGCATTTCAGGATAGCGCTTAAATTGAACGAGTCCGATGGCTGCCATTATATCTGTCATATTACACTTGTACCACGGACCTATAATATCATATTCCCACGCACCAAGTTTTGTCTTGGCTAATGCATCCTTATTCTGGCCATGCAGACTGAATAACTGTGATATACGATAGATGAATTCATTCCATGTTTCTCCCTCTATAAAAGGAACAGGACTTCCACAATATACTTGTTGAGATTCTACTTTTTCATTTCCAAAAGGTAATTTCCAAGTCATAGCACCACCTTCAGCCGTTGTGAAATTCTTTACAGCATGAAAACTGAACGATGAGAAATCCGCAATTTCACCAGCCATTTTACCTTTTCTATGAGCTCCAAAAGAATGAGCGCAGTCATTAGAAACAACAATACGTCCTATTAACTTTTGGATGTCATTTTTAGGATGAAATTTCTTCAAAATTTCAGGGCGTGTTACAATTTCAAGGATTCTATCTACATCTGCACAAATTCCAGCCAAATCTACAGGTACAATTACCTTAGTACGCTCTGTTATTGCTGCAGCTAGTTTCTCATAATCCATTTCCACGTTATCTTTTTGAGAATCAACCATTACAATAGTTGCCCCAACATGCGCAACAACAGAGGCTGATGCCGTATAAGTATAAGCAGGTACAATAACTTCATCACCAGGCCCTACCCCTAATATGTGTAAGACCATTTCCATAGCGGCAGTTGCAGAGTTAAGGCATACAGTTTTATCTGTATGTACATATTCTGAAATGATTTTTTCCAATTGTTTTGTACGAGGTCCAGTGGTAATCCATCCACTTAAAATAGCTTCGCGCACTTCATTTGCTTCTGCCTCAGTCATATCAGGAGGGCTGAAAGGCACATTCCTTTTTTTCAAATCTGTACTCATTGTTGTTTAGATTTAGAATTGTTTATATATAAGCTATTATCTTTCAGTGATAATAACTTTGAATGTTTGGAATATCAGTTTTATGTCATACCAAAATGATGCATTCTGTACATATTCCAAATAAAGTTTTATTTTTTCCTGCATAATAACATTTATGTAGTAATCTTCCGGATCATCAGCTTTTTCCATCAGCTCATTTTCATTGCGGAATTTTATGGAAGCTGGATCTGTGATACCAGGACGAACATCCAATACATGCATCTGCTCCTGTGTCCAGTAATTTACATAATGACGCACCTCAGGACGCGGTCCGACGAGACTCATTTCTCCTACAAAAACATTAATTAATTGTGGAAATTCGTCAAGCTTATATTTACGGATAAAATACCCGCTACGAGTAATACGTGGGTCATGTCCTCCTATGGTCACAAGACTTCCTTTATCAGCTCCAACTCGCATTGAACGGAATTTAAATATTTTAAAATCCTTATTATGACGTCCTACACGTACTTGACGGTAGAATACTGGACCTTCAGAATCCAACTTAATCCATATAGCCATAATTAAGAATACGGGACTTAACACGATGAGTCCGCATCCACTGGCAATTATATCAAAAAGTCTTTTCATATCATATATAAATGTGTCAGGTAATTATCAGCTTTAATGTTCACTTTTCATTTACTATCTTGCTGTCTTGTAAATTATATTCAACAAAAAAGTTGGCATCATTTTAGCTCCGGCATAAGCTAATGCCCAAATATCCGCCATTATGCCATAATTTAACATTTTGTTAACTTTATGACGGAGCAGGAAAATATTTTTTGCATGTTTCCACCCTCTTCTTCGTTTGAAGAAGTTATTGTCCAATCTGAAGAAGAATAAATACTCAGGTACATTTGCAAATGTACAACCTTTTGCAAAACCTTGTGCCCACATCATAGTATCTTCTGCAAAATAAGTGTCTAGTGAATAATTCCCTGCCTTTTCTATATAAGAACGTCTGAACATTACTGTTGGATGAATCATACAGTCTCTCTTTCTGAAAAGTTTTTTACATCCTTCGTGTGTCTCCGGCATTTGTTTCCTATAATACTCACTTCCATCACTCATTATTTCTATAGCCCATGTACCCAAACATTCTACATCAGGATGTTCCTGGAAATATTGTAGTTGGCGTTCAAATCTGTTTAATTTACTGATATCATCTGCATCCATCCTTGCAATAAATTGGTATTGTTTAGAACTATTCATAACGATTTCCAAAAGTTCGTTTAATGAATACGCCAATCCCTTATTTTCAGTTCTTGCATTGATTTTTATACGCTCATCCTTTAATTCACTTAAATATTTTTCTACATCAACATTGATGATGCCATCAAATTGAATAAAAAAGTCAAAATTATGATGAGTTTGATTAAGAATACTTTCTACAGCAAGCTTTACATAATCTAACCTGTCGTTCTTGTAAATCGACATTATAATAGCAATAGTATAATTTTCAATCATGCGCTAATTACAAAGTATTTCTTTATTATAAACTGGATTTCGTCTTACGAAAGATTTAAATTTAAAGAACGAATATATGATTTTAACACTAAATTCTTATTTTTTTTCACTATAATCGCCACAAAAGCGTTTAATTATATTTTTTAATTTAACTCCGCCTATTTTTAAAATTATAGATCTGATTACACGTCTATGTTTTGGAATCCATGAACCGGAGAAATGGTGAATGGTATATGAGTTTTTTGTTAAATACAATTTCTCGTCTATATGAGATTTAGGACAAAAATAATCTTTTGGATAAAAAGTTATTAATCCAGGAAAATCTTGATATGTATTATTTTGTTTCAAACCAAATTGTAACATATAATTTGTTATTGTTGTCACATTTGTTGTAACATCATAACTTCCATCTTCCTTTATAAAATGTCTGTTATTATAATATTCTAGGTTTTCTTTAGCCCACTTACTTCCTTTTTCCGCAGCCATAATACCGGTCGGTATGTTTTCATCATCTTCAAAACCAGAGAAAGCAACGTGTGTTAAAAAACAATCTAGCGGTTTAAGTACTTCCACATCAGTGTCCATATATATACCTCCTTCTGTATATAAAGCATATAATCGAACCACATCAGTAACAAAAGCATATTTTCTACATTTGTAGGCCTCTTTAACATATGGATACATTTCCATATCGAAATTGTCTTCATTCCATTCTTTTATTTCGTAATCAGGGAGATATTTTTTCCATGATTCTATGCATTTTTTTGCTAATTCTGGCATTTCGCCACGTCCGAACCAACAGTAATGAATCTTTTTAGGTATCATATTCTTTTATTTATTATTTATATATGAACAAATCTTTGATGAGATATAATTCAAGATTATAGAACACAAAAATGTTAAAACAATTATGCTGGAAATGTTTATAAAAAGATTCCCTGTAATTGTCATTAATGAGAAGGGCCCTAAGATAAATACATGATGAACTAAATAAATTTCATATGAATATTTATCTGTTGTTGAGATTATCTTATTTTTTAAAGTTATATTAAATCGTTTAAATAATATTATTGTAAATATTATTGCAAATAGACCAGACATCGCATGAAATAATTGATTTATTATATTTTGGTAGTCTAAAATATCTTCCCAAGAAATAAACAAACTTAACCAAATAAACAAACAACTAACAAATACTGTAATTCTTCTCTTCCAAAATATAGTACTTGCACCATACATGTATCCCATAATATAGACAAATAACCATGAAAAAGGAACAACACATATTTTAAATATGAAAAAATTCAGTATTGAAATAACGATAAATACCGGGATAAGAATATTATATTTTCTAACAAACTGTAAAATAGGTGTAATAATATAACATATGGCAATTATGGACATAAACCACAAATGTGATAATCCACTAATATTGGCAGATGATACTAACCCTTGAAGATCAAGAATATGTATTACAACGGACTTTACATTAATATTATTTGGTGCAAAAATATAATAAAAGATAAAACATATCAATATAAATGTGATATATGGAACATACAGTTTATTCAATCTTTTTTTTGCCCAGTATATCCAATTTTCAATATATTTTCTACCATTTAAGTATCCGCTAATGGCTAAAAAAACTTGAACTCCAATATTGAAGAGCCAGCAATATTTATTGTTTGTCGCTTGGAGAATATGACATGTTACAATGCTAACCATAGCTAAAGATCTTAGAATGGAAATTGCACAACTCTCCGGTAGGTCTATTTTTATTTTTGACATAATTATTTAAATGTAGCAACAATACGACTACATGCCAATCCATCACCGTATGGATTAACAGCTTTACTCATTTTTTCATAATAATCTTTGTTTTCTATTAGAGCAGAAACCTCTTTTACTATTTTGTCATAGTTTGTTCCTACTAATTTTACAGTACCGGCTTCTAAAGCTTCTGGGCGTTCTGTAGTGTCTCTCATTACTAAAACAGGTTTTCCTAGTCCTGGAGCCTCTTCTTGAATACCACCACTGTCAGTTAAGACTATGTTTGATTTTTCCATCAAATATACAAATGAAAGATATTCAAGAGGTTCAATAAAGAACATATTATTCAAATTTGATAAATCTTCTCCAAAAACCTCATGTATTGGTTTTCGAACATTTGGATTCAAGTGCATAGGATATACAAAATCCACATCTGGATATTTTAGTGTCAAATCTTTAATAGCAGTACACATGTTGATAAAGCCATCACCAAAGTTTTCTCTACGATGTCCTGTAATTAAAACAAGTTTTTTCCCATTAACCAGGCGATTTACATCATAACCTGCTTGTTTTAATATATTTTCAAGCTCTGTATCTAGAGACTTGTTATTTTTAATTTTGTCAACCACCATATATAGAGCATCTATTACAGTATTTCCTGTAACATAAATTTTATCTTCATTTACACCTTCATTCAATAGATTTTGCTTGCTTAAAATAGTAGGTGAAAAATGGTATGTCGCTATTCTACCTGTAATTTGGCGATTCATTTCTTCAGGCCATGGGCTGTATATATTATGTGTACGCAATCCAGCCTCTACATGTCCTACAGGTATTTGTTGGTAAAAAGCAGCTAAAGCAGCCGCAGTTGATGTTGTTGTATCCCCATGAACTAGTACTACATCAGGATTTGATTCTTTTAAGACATCACGCATGCCAACTAAAACTCGTGCTGTTACATCATATAGGTCTTGACCTTGTTTCATTATATTAAGGTCGTAATCAGGTTTAATTTCAAATATATGAAGTACTTGATCCAACATCTCTCTGTGTTGGCCTGTAACACATACTATTGTTTCAAATTTTTCTGAATTCTTTTGAAATTCCTTCACTAATGGAGCCATTTTGATAGCTTCAGGTCGTGTTCCGAAAACTAACATTATCTTTGTCTTCATACTTTTTTAAGAATAATTTATTATAACGCTAATTGTTTCTATAATGAAAAATAAATGATATTTTGGGCTTAAATTTCAAATTGACATTTATCAGGTAGTATATTTTTAAACATAGACATGATTTCATCTCTAATGAATTCAAAATCCGTAATACAGTCATCGTTTAATACTAAAATACTGATATCTTTGTTGTCAAACGCTTTTTTAATTTCAGGAATAACTGAACGGTTATTCATTCCGATATAAATTGAATCCTTAAATACGTTTATTGGTGTAAAGTTACCCTCAACAAGTTGCCAGTATCTCATTAAATATTGGTTTACATTTGTTTCATTCCTAAAATGACAACAGCACGTTTTATCCAATCTATCAGGTTCTATGTCCCAAACACGACTGAATGTCGATTTATAAAATCCTGTAGGAAAATGTGGATCTATAAAACCAGTAAAATGCGGCCATGGTGATAAAAATATTGTTCTTAACAAATCTTTTCCATAAATAGGATTAAGCCATTTTCTCCATTGCTTTTTTAAAAAATCTTTTTTATTAAAATGCTTGTTAATCATTTCAATGTCATTAAGAATAATATGTCCGATTCCACCACCTGAAAGTGCGTTGAATGTTAAAGAATCAGCGACCTTACCTTTTTTGAAAAAACGGTCCGGTTTTATTTCTCTTATTAAGAATAAATCGTCATTGAAATAAATAAATTTTTCAGAAAGACCTTTTATCCTATGTATATTTAATTCAATGGTATTAGCATTGAATGTTGGCAAATATTTAGCAGGGATGAAGTCTGAGTGTTTTACAAAATTCAATTTAGGACAATTCAAGTTCAGCCATTCTGGATAATGTCCATAAGTTACAAAATGGATTTTATTCACCCATGGCGCAAATTTTTCAATACCTCTGAACCAATATTTTAAAGTTCCCCAGTCTCTAAAACAGGAAACTCTTTTATCACCCATGTTGTTTAATTTGGCATAGTGTAAAAAATCTTTTTGCCAATTGGGGTCATTCCCATCAACCCATAATATTACAATATCTATTTTTTCTTCCATTTATTAAAAAATTTAGTTACATATGAAAATATATAATCAAATTCAGGCAAACCTATAAGTTTTGAAATTAAAAGGTAACAAGTAAGTCCAACAAAACCTCCTACAAACAATTGTAAAAAATATGAATCGAACAGCGATTTAGTTATCCATATTATAAGTCCCATTGAGATTGTTAGGGCAAGTATTGATAGAATTTGTTTTAATTGTACTAAGAGAGGTAGATTTATAACCTTAACAGAAAATCTTGTAATGATTAATATATCTACAAAAGAATACAATATTGAACCTACACATATAGCATAAAGACCAAAATGTAGAGTTGTTAGTAATATCAAAACTGCTATTATTTTCTTTATGATTTCTGCTTTTAAAAAATAATCAGTTCGTCCTGAAACTTTTATTATATTATTATTCACTACCATTACCGGAGTCCACATGTAAGCAATACTTAATATTGCCAGTAACGGCGCCATATCCAGCCATTTATCAGTCAAGACTACATAAACTAAAGAGTCTGCTAAAATAGCTATTGTTATAGATAAAGGAAAAACTATATAACATGACATCCTTAAATATGAAATAAAGCTATTTCGTAACTTTATTTTATCGTCTTGCAGCTGACATTGTATTGGAAACATTGCATTAGACATTATTTCTGTCAGTTTATAAGATGGTACTTGAGATATAACCAATGAACGGTTATAGTATCCTAATTCTAACGACGAAAACTTTTTTCCAATAACTAATGTGTATAAATTTAAATATATTGTTTGCAACAAGTTAGAAACAAGTAGCTTTGAACCGTATCCAAATAGTTTGACAAAAGAATCTTTAGAAAACTCAACAGTAGGTTTCCACTTGCCATAATACCATAGTAATATAACATTTATAGTATTGTACGATAAAACTTGAAAGACCAGTGCCCATACCCCCCAGCCCAGATAAGCTCCTAAAATACTTAGAGTTCCACTAAAAAGAATAGAGACAAATGAGATAAAAGCCTGAAGTCTAAAATTTAATTCAATTATAAGCCTGCTTCTTTGTACAATACTTAAAGAAGATATAATGATATTGAGTCCTACTATTTTGGTTACAACCTCAAGGAGTGGCTCTTTATAAAATTCGGATAAGAATGGGGCTGAAAAATAAATGCAAAAGTACAAGAATATACCAACTATCACATTGAAATAAAAAGCAGTCGAATAATCTGTATTTGAACAATCTTTTTTTTGAATTAGTGCATTTGCAAATCCACCATCGACAAATGTTTGTGCAATAGCTATAAAAACGCTTATCATTGCCACTACTCCGTAATCAGCAGGCAATAGCAGACGTGCCAATATTAATTCTACAACTATTTGGCCTATTTGAACTGAAAAACGTTCTATAGCACTCCAGAATACCGAATTGAATGCCTTATCTTTTATATTATTATATTTTTCTGCCATACACGATTTTAATATTTCTATTTGCAAGATATACAACTACATAATAAAAGAAAACTACAGGCAACACTTCTTCTATTAGAGGTAGAAATGTATTTCTAGGCATGTATATAATAGTTTGTACCATTACGAATGATAAAGCCAAGATTAGCCTGTTTCTTTTAGAGTAAACAGGTAATCTGTATATTATGTAACCTAACAGACAGCTAAGAACAGGAAATGCCATATAGCCCAAATCATAAAATTCCCCCAAATACGAGGAGCCGAGACCTTCTCCATCAAAAAAAGCATCAGGAGAAATGAAATATGTTAGCTTATATGCCAATCTGTGTGTTAAATTAATAGTTTCTGCAGTCTGTCCATATCCACTTTCCCAAAATAATAGCGGTGCAAAAATATAAGGCAATCCGTGATTTACGAAAGCTGTTTTAAAATACACCATGTATCCTAGGACAAGAATAGACACACCTTGTTGTATAAAAAACAATGTCCACATTGTAGATGATTCTATTTGTAGTCCAATATCTCTACTCATAAGCATTAGCTGTGAACCGGTTACACATAGAACTCCTACAATGATTAATCTATAAAAAGGAATATTTTTTTTACTGTAAAATTCAAAATAATACCATAAAATGAACATTAAAGGAACAAATAATTTTGATCTTGAACCTTTCATCATATTAAAAAAACACAGAAAGAAAAATACTGTGGTTATAATCAAAAACTTTTTTTTAGAAGGTTTTGATGCTAGGAATGTAGCATAAGAACTTATAAGTATTGTTCCAGAACCAGCAGTCCATATCGGATATGAGATATCAGATAAAGTACCATCAAAAACAGCAAGATAGCCGTATGATAAAATTAATTTTAATTCTATCATATATTTAACAAAAGTTCCCGGTATTGCACAATAGAAGAAAAAAAGTGAAACTTTTTCTAATTTTTCATTATGCTCCAATGTTTTTTCTGTTGTTGTTTTTTTACTCTTACCTATTAAAACTCCTAAGTGAATAAATAGTAAAGATAACAATAACAAATTTAATATTTCGTATTGTGTTGACAGCGGAAAATAAAAATCCTGCCATTTATTTGCCCAATTCCAATCAAACAAGTCAAATATGTCTAAAAATATCCTTCCATAAATAAATATGGCCATAGTGTATAAAAACAAAGAATAAAGACTAAAAGCCCCAAATCTTATATACGAATATATTAGGATGGCAATATAATAAACAAACAATTCGATTTGCACTATATCCACTTCCAATTTACTAATTTCACTATCTATAGCAAAAAAGAAAAGCTGAAAGAAGAAAATACAAATCAATAATAATTGGGCAAATATGTATTTTTTTATTTTTAACGTCACAATATCTGTATGTGGTTTATTTATGTAAAAAAAAGTTGTAAATTTATTCTTTATATTTCTTTTTTATCTTTACTAAATATCATGTCCTTTCACTTTAAAGCACGCTTCGCGGCTATCTCTCACATCTATTTTTTTGTTTTCAACGTGCAAGATAGTCCTTTGAGTAAATAATTTTATTTACAAAGTTATATTTTTTACTTGACATAGCCAATATTAAAAGACGTTTTTTATCTTAGTATTCTGTAAATCTATTGCATTTTACGATTTTACAAAAATTAGATATAAATACTATCTTTAATGATTTATAAAAGCACAAAAAAACTTGTTGTCTTACTATAAATGCATTATATTTGCAAATACTTGCTTGATGATATGACTAAATTATTATTTTAACAATAATTAAATATTTCAATTTTATAGATTTCATTAATCCAACATATAATTTTTAATTTCTAATATATATAATGTATTATAGATTTTTGTTTGTTTTATTAGGTATTCCTATTACTCTTTTCGGTCAGGGGGCTTCTAATGTTTCAGTAAAAGTTGATACTGAAGTGTCATTTTCAAGTGGCGATTATGCGCCTTATTGGTTTTCAAACAATAAGTTTGGACTTGGAAGCACCAGCAGTGATAATTTTTATTTACGAGCAGGTGCGGCTTGGAATCGACATCTAAATAACGGATGGAAAATCAGTGCAGGCTTGGATCTTGCAGGAGGAGCCGGTACAGTATCCAATTTCTGGGTACAGCAAGCATACCTCGACGTATCATGGCGTATGCTCGGGCTGAGCATAGGAAGCAAAGAACGCATAAGCTCACCCCTTGAGAAAAACTCCGACCTCACTTCTGGGTGGATGACCGAGGGAATGAACACACGTCCTATACCTCAGGTACGTGTTGAAATACGCGATTTCTACAGTCTCCCGTTCACCGGCCACTGGCTGGCTTTGAAGGGACATCTGGCATATGGAGCCTTCCTTGACGGCAAGTGGCAGGAAGATTTTGCTGCTCCCGGTACGCTCTACGGAAGAGATATAAAATATCACAGCAAGGCCCTGATGTTCCGTTTGGGAAACAAGGAGAAACTGCCTCTAGAATTCGAATTCGGTCTGCATATGGCAACACAGTTCTGTGGAGACCAGATGCGTAAGCTTGCCGACGGAAGCAGTGAACTTGTATTAGATATGCCTGACGGATTCCGCAACTATATTAATGCGTTCTTCCCCACGACAGGTGGTAGTGATACACCTGCCGGTGAACAATTAAATGTTGAGGGAAATATGCTGGGAAGCTGGAACTTCGCTTTAAACTATTACCACAAGGATTGGAAGTTTCGTCTTTATTTGGATCATTATTTTGAAGATCATTCACAAATGTTTTTGCAGTACGGGAGATGGAAAGATGGACAAATAGGGTTTGATATTACTTTTCCCAAAAACAGATGGGTAAGTAGCTTACTTTGGGAAGGCATCTCCACAAAAGATCAGACAGGTCCTTTGTTATATGAAATTTTTGCAGGAGTTTTTACTGATTTGCCATTTTATGGTAATGATAATTATTTTAATCATTATATATATAATGCATGGCAATACTACGGTCAGGGAATAGGCTCTCCTCTCCTTCCCGGTCCGGCATACAATAAAAATCATAGCATAACTTTCCGCAGCAACCGCATGAAAGCCCATCATTTCGGACTACAAGGTGAGCCTACCAGAGAATGGAGCTGGAGACTCCTGGCTTCCTTCGCCTGTCACTGGGGAACGTATAATTTCCCCTTCGACGAAGTGAAACATCAGTTCAGCGGAATGGCCGAAGTCCGATTCTCCCCTCTCAAGCTGAAACACTGGAGCTTCAAGGCTGCATTAGGAGTAGATAACGGCGATTATATCGGAAACTCAGTGGGAGGAACAGTCGGAGTTCAATTTAGAATTAAAAGGTAATAATAGGTGACAAGGCTTCAGTTACAAGTTGACAAGGTTTCCATACGGATGGCGGCCTAGTCAACTCGTCAACTTGTCAACTAGTATCTAATCAACTAAAAAACGACTCATTATGAAACAACTATCAATAAATAACCTGATCAACTCGTCAACTAGTATCTTGTTAACTTTTTTGTTCTTGTGCCTTCAGCTTATCTCCTGCGAGAAAGCCCCTATCCGGTCAGATGTGGAAGGCTTCTGGAAACTGGAGAGATTTACCGTCCTTTCCACTGACGAGACTGTAGAATGCCAAAACCTGTATTACAGCATTACGCGTTATCTTACAGAAGTTTCCGAACGCAATGGGACAAATGGCTACGATGCTTACATAGGGCGTACAGGATACGAAAACAATGAAAGAATTCTATTAATTAGAGATTTTAAGATACGCGGAGGAGTTGGAGATACAGGCGAAAACGCCCCCGTCGAAGGCCTCCGTCACTACGGAATAAACTCCCAGTCGGAAACAAAGTTCCAAATCATCCACTGCGACGGCAAGACCATGACACTCCTGTCAGATTATGCCCGTCTTGAACTGAAGAAGTTTTGAGGTATTTCCCCAAGCTAAAGTATCTCATTACGTTTGTTTTTCTGTGTTATAATCAAAGCAATCATGCAAAACATCGTCTATATCAGGATATAAAAGTTACAAGTTGACGAGTTGACAAGGCTGCCATCCGAATGGGGAACCTTGTCAACTCGTCTCCTAGTCTCTTAGTATCCAGTATATTCCTCGCTATAAAACCTTTTCTTGAGTTCTTTGTATATTTCCAGCAGTATATCTGTCTTGTTTATCAATTCGTTTATTGCCTGTACCACTTCCTGATCGTCTATAGGGTAGTCATGAGTAATCTCGTTTCTGAGTTCACGGACATATATCCATTCTGAAACTGAAGGAATGATGTTGTATCTTTCCAGCCGGTTCAGTATATCACGCATAGGCAATGAACTTATGTCTTCATTCAGATGCTCCAAAATATAACGGAAAAGTTTGGCTCCCATTGCGTCCTGCAGTTTTGAGAAGCGGAATATAAACTGGTCCAGACAACGGACTTCGTCAGAGGTCAATGTCTGATACTTGTCACACTGTATGGGAAGTATTGCAGACAGTTCGTCCAATGCTTCCTTAATTCGGATTATATGTCTGTCGCATACTTCAAATTCGCGTGTTATACGCTCTCTTATTTCTTTTTCTCTTTCTGTCATTGCAGTAATATACCTTTTGATAAAGCCTCACGTGCTACTACGGATGTCTCGTGATCACCGATAATGTCTATTTTTTGATCTCCAAGCAGTTCTTTCAGCCTTGCTACCATTCGTATTCTTTTCAGTATGCCTCCATCACTTTGAGGGGTTCGCAACAGAAGGTCTATGTCACCACCACGTTTACTCTCATCGGTGCGTGACCCGAAGAGATATACTTTCACACCCTTGCCGTATATCTCGTCCGCAACTTTCAGTATTGTTTCTATTTCCTTTCTGCTCAAACGCATACATTTTCGTTTTTTACAAATACTCTTTCTACAAAAGTAATTTTTATTCCCGATATAACCAAATTATAAGTTTTTTAGTTTATAAGTTCTTGTATTTTTAAACTATAAATCACCTAAATTTACCATTCCACAAAAATATATCGGTTTTCAGAATGAAAAGACATCTTATAGGCGTTCGTTATCGCAAGAGAATGCTATTAATAAAAGGTGACAACTCGTCAACTAGTATCCCCCGTCGAAGGCCTCCGTCACTACGGAATAAACTCCCAGTCAGATTATGCCCGTCTGGAACTGAGGAAGTTTTGAGGTATTTCCCCAAGCTAAAGTATCTCATTACGTTTGTTTTTCTGTGTTATAATGTTTATTTTTGTCACATTGATGAAATTCTAAAAAGTTAAGTGATTTTGTATTAAAATGAACAAGAAAGAAAAAGACATAGCCTTATTCGTTGCATTCTGCATTGAAGAATATGGGGCAGACAAAGGTATGAATGGTAAGGAAGTTCTTGATCTGTTTTCCAGGTATGGCGTAACCGATTATTTGAGTAAGTGCTTTGAACCGCTTCACACCCAAGGTCGCGATTGGTTGATTGATGAGATAGACGAATTTATACAAATAAGAAAGAATAAGGAAGAATGAAGGTATATCATGGTAGTTTAGATGAAAGCCTTGAATTTTATAGAAGCAATTAAAATAGTATAACGATATGTTCCAGATAAACCAAAGCAATCTTCACCTGCTTTTGCCCGGGAAAATAAGCTGGCTGGTGGAATACCTGCATGATGACTACGGTTTCACGCTTCAAGAGTGTCTGAACCGTATCTACAGCTCAAATCTCTACAAAAAATTATCGACAGAAAGTACCAAATATTGGCATTTGGGCCCTGTAGATTTGTATGAAGAATTGAAAATGGAATTGTGATGAGGGACTAGAGGCTAGGGACTAGTTACTAGTTAACAAGTTGACCAGGTCGCCATCCGGATGGAGAACCTCGTCCCCTTGTAACTGATGCCTAGTAACTTATCAGAACGGTTCCCCCAAATGCTTCACTATCACCGCCACCTCCGCTTTCAGCAGATACTGGCGGTTTTTGTCGTACCCCATTGCATCCAGCTCCTTCATCATCGGAGGGCAATTCCTTATCCATCTTCGGAAATTCCTCGAGGCAGCCGCTTTCGACACGTCGGGAAAATACATCATTGCCAGCTCATTCTTCTTGTATGTGCGCAGACGGAATTCCTGTTCTGCCTGCTCTTTCTGTCCGTTGATCATATGCCTTTTGTTTTTGATTTTACGTAAAGTTACTAAAAATCAGGCAGATAACCAAACCATGGAAGAACAATATCGGCGGTATGACCGCCATTGTGCGGATTTTTCCTTTCTTGTGTTCCGGAAAAAATGTGCGCACATTTAAGGTAAAGCGTGCGCACGTTTAAGATCGAATGGACGCACGCTTGAAACCGAACGTGCGCACGCTTGAAAGCGGACTTTTCAAGGGGGGATTTCCTGTTGCGTGAGTTATATTTTGTGCTCATTGTGCTCACTTTGTCCGTTTGAACATTTTTTTCAGCTTACCTGTCTTCTTGAAGCCTGTCTCAACCCTTATTATCAGGCCGCTTGCGAGGTATTTTTCAAGGGCTCGTCTGGCTGCGGAGACATTGGATCCACACTTCAGGGCTTCGTCGCGGAACTCGCTGTAACGGAATATGTCAGGCATCTTCTCCAACACCGGAAGAAGCTTGTAGTAATTGGTCAGCTTCTTTCTTGCGGCTGTATTCATCAGCATGGTGGAGATATTGGCGGAATGCTTCAGGCTGGTGAGTACTATCTTCATGGCTGTGTCGAAGTCTTCGTCCGAGCATGTGTATTCGTTTACCTGCCACCCGGCTTCCATTATTCTCATGCAACTCAACACCATGGCTATCCTTATCATGATGAGACCGGACCTCTTCACTATACCTGCCGAATGCGGACTGTCTTCGGCTGTGGCTATACCCAGCTCGGCATCGAAGGTCTCGCTGTGTATGTCCCATTGCTCACGGGTGAAATGTATAAATATCTCTTTGCCACGGGTGTTGAAGAAATTGACTTTCAGCTTCTCGCCCAGTTTGCCGAACAGTTCTTTAGCGTCGATGTTTCCGTTTCCGTCGAGTGGCGACTGCGACTTCCATCTGTTGTCGGTTCCCATCATATAGAAGAGGAATCGGCTGTACATACCGTCCTCGAGCGACTTGAAGAACTGGACGAACTGCTCGGGAGTACCGCTCATCAGTATTGCCAGTCGGGGTTCTTTCACTTCGATAGGTTCCTTGTCTGTCCTGAAACGCAGACCTATACCCTCGTGGGCGAATACCATACGCAGCTCGGGGGCATGTCGTGCATAATCGGTGTTCAGGGCTTCGCACATCATGTCTATCTCGGCCAGTATCATGATATTGCCGTCGTCCTTGGCCACCATCATATCTCTGATCAGCTGGCTCTTCGATATGTTGGCATGCAGCAGGAATGCCTGGTAGGGAGGTTCCACAGGTTTCAGCTCTATGTTGGCTGTCCTGTTTTCCTTTATGGCCCTTTTCTGCTCCAGTTCCCATATCTGCATCTTCTTATCGAACTCCCTCTTCGCAGCATGATAGATGTTGGCAAATTCCTCGTTTACCTTTATGGCAAGTTCTGTGGCGTACATGGCAGCTCCTTTTCCTGCTCCGGCTTCGGCTACAAAGCAAGTGTAGAGATGTGGCGAATATTTACGGTTGCCGTAGATTGTCCTTGCTGCCGGGAACAAGCTGCTCAGGACGCTGATGGACGACAGCAGGATTGTATCTCTCTCCCTCTTGTCTTTGGCTATAACGAGCAGCTCGCTGAGGTCTTCCGGAAGATGGTCGTAAATCTCGTCGGGTAATGCCGGACAGAATTCGTCTATCAGCTCCCCTTCATCCTTATCGTTATCCATAACTTCCTCATTATCCGCATTTTGTATCATTTGTGTACTCTGAAATGGTTTCATAGGAGCATTTTGAGCATTGTGAGCACTGTTTGTCTGTGTTTGCACTCTTTCCTCACCGTTCTCGTACCCCCATTTTACAGCGTTCGTTATCTCCTTTGCCGTGATGCCGGACTCTACCCCGCGACTGCACGCCAGAGATATCGCTTCGTCAAGTTGCCATGACTGTACCTTGTGCCAGCGGAGATATTTTCCCAGGAAAAGCATGGTGCTGTGACGGCTGCCACGCACGTAAGTATATTTGGCGAAGAAGCGCTCCATTATCTTAGTCACATCGGGAGCTGAGGAACTATCCATTTCCGTTTCATATCCAAGCGACAAAGCCTGGGTTACAGGATTGTTCAGGTATCTGAAATCCTCCGAAGTATCAGGACCGCTCGCAGGAACATAGTTCAAAGGATTATAATCCCTGTCATAGTCGAACACCGTAGCGTCAGGATTGAAATAGATATCCGGATCATACGAAGCAAGGCTGGCACGTGCAAAATCCTTGCATGCCATATCCAGATCCATGCCGGTGAGTTCCTTCAGACGGGCAGCCACGCACTCGTATGCATTACGATACACATCTATATGCACCACGCCTATGTTCACCACTATCCTCAGTCCCCTGCCCGAAGAAGTCACATGCAGGATGACCACCCATGGAAACACCTCCAGCAGTTCCCGAGCCGCCTTCAGCTGTTCCGGAAGCATATTGTCGATGTCAAACATCGCCCATCCAGTCCTTTCTGTCGTATCCTTGAAGAAACGCCCCATGCGGCACACTCCCCCATATACCACTGCAGGCAGCTTCAATTTCAGTCCCGAAGTTTCATTCTTCCTGCCCTCATTCACCAGGGCACGGATCTGCTCCACCAATGATTTGTACTTACCGTTACGTATGGCATCCACCCACTCGCTTGCATCGATTACTGCGCTAGCCTCTTTGCTGTAGAGGCTTGAAAATTCAGTAATTTTCATTTGTTTACGTTTTAGTTGATTTATAATAATAGTCCCCGCCTCCCCGGTTCCTATCTTGTATTGTTGTTTCTCTGACAAAAATACACTATCTTAAAATCAACTCCAAATGTTAAAAACTACACATTGTTGCTATATATTATCCGTCTCAGATATATTCTGTCCGCATTTGACGGTTTAATAATTTATTAATTTAACCATCCTTATAAATATTTAAAATCGAATATTTTTTATACTTTTGCAATGTAAAACAAGTTTTCGTATGACAAAATCAAAGAAAAACACTTTAATTAATAACATTATTAACAATTTAAAATTATTTCTTATGAAAAAAAATTTTACCTGTAGAAACCATGTGCATGTTCATCGAGTTAATCACCCAAGTGCTTTATTTCCGCAGCCGTGAGAACCGTCTCAGCAAGTCCGATATAGCAAGACTCCGAAAGTATATCAGGCTCCTTAACCACTGTATAAAGGAAATTGGCAGGAAAAATGAATGAATTCTGTAATAAATCAAGGCCTTTTGTGCGGATTTACAATCTTTTTCCTCGTTTTTTTGTTACAACATAAGTTTTTTTTGTAATTTTGTGCGCGATTATAGCCATACGGACTCTCTGTCATCCGCTTTTCAGTGGAAATACGGATGTGACAGGGAGCCGCGAAGCGCACCCGAAAGACAAGTTACAAGGAACCTCGTCAACTGAAGTCTCGTCAACTTGTCAACTAGTCCCCTAGTCAACTAAAAAAAACAAACTTAAAATTCATAATAATGACATTACGTTTAAGGAAAACATTCCTTGGCTGTGCCATCATGGCAGCCTTAATGGGCGTCACATCATGTTCGTCTTACAAGAGCGCCCTCTACATGCAGGACTCAGAAGTATTCAATGAAATTTCAAAACCCCAGCTTTACGATTTCCGTATCATGCCTAAGGATGAGCTGACAATCGTGGTCAGTACAACAAATCCGGAGGCGTCTGCACCGTTTATCCGTAAGTTCGGACAGAGCAAGGAATTTACTAGTGCAAATACAGCCGGATTGCAGGGCACTAACCTTACGAGCTATCTTGTAGATAACGATGGATATATAGATTTCCCTGTCCTGGGTATGATAAAGGTAACAGGAATGACAACCCGTGAATGTGAAGCCCATTTCCGTGAACTTCTGAAACCATACCTAAAAGAAGTTCCGAACGTTACAGTAAGCACATCAAACTATAAGTTCAGTGTCCTTGGAGAAGTTGGTCATCCTGGTACATACAGCACAACCAACGAGAAAATGACAGTCTATGAAGCCCTTGCCCTTGCAGGCGACATGACACTCTTCTCAGTGCGCGACAATGTACAGCTCATGCGTGAAGATGCAACAGGCAAGCGTCAAGTCTATACCTTAGACCTCACCCGTGCCGATGTAGCCAACTCACCTTATTTCTATATACAGCAAAACGATGTCATCTATGTGAAACCTACCAAAGCCAAGGTACGCAGCAACACATTCAGCACCAACGCATCAATGTGGATAACCCTCCTCAGCCTGGTAACGTCAGTCACTACCCTAGTCATCGCCCTCAGCAAATAAACAAGGGAACAAGGTATCAGTTACCAGTTAACAAGGTTTGGCTTTGCCGCTCGCTGCTTACATCCGCACGGCAACCTCGTCAACTTGTCAACTCGTCCCCTAATTTTTAATTATTAATTCTTAACTCTTAATTAAATTACATGGAGAATCAAAATAACTACTTCGAAGAAGAAAACGAAAAGCCAATCAACTGGCAAGCCATTATAATGGAGTATCTCATACACTGGCCATACATACTAGCATTCTTGATTGCATGTATGATTGGTGCATATATCTATCTCCGCTATCAGTCACCTGTATATAATGTAAATGCTACGGTCCTTATCAAACAGGGCGACAAGACCAAAAACAGCAGTGCCGCATCCACATTCGCAGCAATGCAGGATCTGGGAATGATGTCAATGGCAAGCAATTTCGACAATGAGGTAGAGATTATCCAGTCACGCACACTGATAAAGAAGGTAGTAAATACCCTCAGTCTGAATATTAACTATAGCGAGAAGCAGACATTCGGCTATCCTCTTACACTATATAAGAATAGTCCTGTAAAGGTATGGATGGCACCTGAAGAAGCCGAACGCCTTCAGGGAGCAATGCGTCTCAGTATAAGCTTGACTCCAGACAGCACATTCAGTGTAACGGCTCTCTACCGCTATAACGGTGAGGAAGTCGAAGAGACACGCTCTTTCGACCGTATGCCAGCATTGTTGATTACTCCTGCCGGAACTGTAAGCTTTACCGCTCCTATGGATACTGCAACAGCCATTGTTAAGGCACCACGTACAATAGAGGCAGTCATAACCTCTCCTACCGCTACTGCAGCCGGATTCAAGTCACGTCTTACAGCTGAACCAACCAGCAAGACAACATCAATCATAGCCCTTAGCTATTCTGATGTAAATGTCAGTCGTGGAATCGATTTTATCAACACCCTTGTCAGTCTGTACAATAGTGATGCCAACGATGACAAGAACGAAGTGGCAAGCCGTACAGCAGAATTTATCAATGCCCGTATTGAAATAATTAATAAGGAACTTGGTACAACAGAAAAGGAACTTGCCGAATACAAGCAGAAAGCCGGACTTACCGATATAAGCAGCGATGCACAAATTGCACTTCAAGGAAGCAATGAATATAATGCACGCCGTGCCGAAAACGCCACTCAGCTCCGTCTTGTGGAATTTCTCCGTCAGTATATTGACAATCCGGCAAACCGTTACGAGGTTATCCCAGCTAATGTAGGAATTACCGATGCAACACTTACAACTGTTATCACCCAATATAACGAAATGCTGATAGAGCGTAAGCGTCTTCTCCGTACATCAAGCGAAGAAAACCCTGCGGTGGCAAATCTTGATATTTCTCTGGCTGCCACACGCAATAGTGTTCTCACTACAGTAGAAAGCGTACACAAGGGACTCCTTATCACACGCAGCAACCTTGATATTGAAGCAGGAAAATACGAGTCACGTATCAGTAACGCCCCTATTCAGGAAAAGGAACTTATCAGCATCTCACGCCAACAGGAAATCAAGGCAAACCTCTATCTTATGCTCCTCCAAAAGCGTGAGGAAAATGCCATTACCCTTGCATCAGTGGCAAATAACGGCCGTATTATCGAAGAACCATTATATGGTGGACAGACAGGACCGAAATCCAAGCAGATATACATGATAGCTTTCGTATTAGGAATAGCAATTCCTGTTGGCTGCCTGTGGCTTATCCGTATGCTCCGCTTCAAGATAGAAGGCCGTGCCGATGTTGAAAAGATTACTGATATAACAATTGTAGGCGATGTTCCAGAGACACCTCTACGCAGCGAGGGAGCAATCGTAATCCGCGAAAACCGCAATGACCTTATGGAAGAAGTGTTCCGAAGCGTCCGTACCAATGTACAGTATATGCTCCGAGAAGATCAGAAAGTTGTTCTTATCACATCCACCGGTCCCGGTGAAGGTAAGAGTTTTATAGCAGGTAATCTTGCCACATCATTTGCCTTTATGGGTAAGAAGACAGTTATTGTAGGAATGGACATCCGTAAGCCGGGCTTGAACCGTGTTTTCAATATCTCAAGCAAGATACAAGGTATCACTCACTATCTGGCATCTCCTTCCGATACAGATTTATTGTCATTATGTCAGAAAAGCGATTTAAGCGACAATCTCTATATCCTTCCCGGCGGAACAGTACCTCCGAATCCTACGGAGCTTGTTGCACGCGATACACTTGACAAGGCTATAGAAATCTTAAAACAGAATTTTGATTATGTAATTCTTGACACAGCCCCTATCGGTATAGTGACCGACACCCAGCTTATTTCCCGTGTTGCAGACGTCAGCATCTACGTATGCCGTGCCGACTATACCCACAAGAGCGACTATGCCCTTATCAACGAGCTTAAGTCAGAAAACAAGCTCCCTAACCTCTGTACCATTATCAACGGTATAGATATGGACAAGCGCCGCAACGGTTACTACTACGGCTATGGCAAGTACGGCAAATACGGCAAATACGGCTATGGCAAGAAGTACGGCTATGGCTACGGCTATGGCTATGGTAAGGACTAAAACACGAAACACATTTAGTTGACAATGAAACGCTTAATAATAAGAAAATTTGGCCCTATACAAGATGCGATGCTTGAATTAGGTCAAATAAATATTATAACCGGTTTGCAAAGTTCCGGCAAGAGTTGTATTCTTAAAGTAGCATGTTATTGTTCGTATGTTGAAAAAAGAATAGAACTGTCTCAAAGTACTAAAGAATTTGAGGAAGGAACATCATTCATTGATTCTATGGCAGGATATTACGATATATCAAACTATATACAAGATAATACCTACATCGAGTATGAGACCGGCCATTTAAAGTTCCTTTATGACCATTCCGTTAAAAAGTTTACAATGAAATGGAAGTCTTCCCGCTGGAAATATAAACGTCCCAAAGTAACATATATTCCTGCCGACAGGAATCTTGTGGCGTCAATTCCGGTTTGGAGCTCTATCCCGCTTGACAAGAACATGGTTGAGTTCATGGCAAACTGGGACAAGGCCCGTAAGTTCTTGAAAATAGAGAATAACCTATTGAATTTAGGAATTTCATATGTTTACGACAGTGCCTCCAATTCAGACAAAATAGTTCTTGTAAACGGCAGGCCTTTAAAGCTTAAGGAAGGTTCAAGCGGCATCCAGTCATTATTACCGATGTATGTTCACCTTGATTATATAACCAACGGACAGTATGGCGACAATAACGTAAAGATTTCGTATGAACAGGCAGAAGAGCGAAAGAATCTTCTATCCTTGATATACGGCTCTTTATACAGGAAAGATAAGACAGATGATAATTTAGTGACATTTAAAGTTGGCGGTTATGATTATGGATTTTCCGATGTTGATGAAGCCAACAAGTTTATGACAGTCTATGAAAACTATTTTAAAACAGATCATAGCGACATCTATTTGGAAGAACCGGAGAACAATTTATTCCCCCCCACCCAATGTCAGTTCATAAAATGGTTGGTCGAAGCAATAAAAAAACATAACGATACATTATTTATTGCCACTCACAGTCCGTACATATTAGACGAACTGATAAAACAAGCTCCCAAAGGTTTAAATGTATTTTTCACTCACTGTACAGATAAAACGACTTCTACATATTCAGTCAGACAGTTGAAGGATTCAGAAATAAAAGAAATGTATGGTAATGGTGTAGATATCTTTTTCAATTTTGAATTATACCTTTAATTTTATGAAAGACAGAAAGCCGTACATAATGCCGGAGTGTTATGTTGATACAAACTTGATAGAATATCTGGTAAAGGCAGGTGTAAACCACCAGCATAGTTGTACAAAGGTTGTAGGTTTACTTAAAAATAAATTTGCAGATAAGTTTGCAATTGGTATAATAGACAAGGATAAAGTTGAATTAGGTTATATAAAGGATTGTAATACTGTTGCCGAAACCAAACATCTGACAGTCATGAAACATAAATCAGTACATCAATATCTTATAACTGTAAAACCTGCAATAGATAAATTCATTTTAGATTGTGCAACGGAGCAGAAAGTCAATCCTGAAATTTATGATTTACCTTCAAAGCTAAAAGATTTTACTAAAGTCTCAAAATCAGTAACATCAAACGATGACAGAAGGTTTAAGGAATTGTTTGAAGCTATTAAGGAGAATTACGAGATCAAGACTCTCAAAAAAGTTCTGAAATATTTGTCAGAGCAACAGTATAAAGCTGATATAGAGCAATTGAAAAGTCTGTTCTGAATGTTTTTAATCAGGTCATACCAATCTATGTATTTCCATTAAATATCAATAGCATATCATAATGAATAATCATCAAAGCTATATATACAGTTTAGACAACTATCAGGCAATAAATAAAGCCCGGTTAAGACTCGACGGTATCACTGTTCTTGCAGGTCCTAACGGATGCGGCAAAAGTACGCTTTCACGGTGGCTCTATTACCTTGTAAATACCATCAATCAGTTTGATAAATTGGTTACTGATGATTTTATCAGCCGTTTTTATTACAACTTGCTTGACTTAAAAAGAACATCCATTACAGATATCCATTCTGAACCGTTGTTAAGGTTAGATGATTTGCGTAAAGAGGATTTAAGCATAGACAGATTCACGGATATATACACGAAAATCCTGCGAAGATACTATACAGATCTTTTGATATGGAACGGAAATAAAGATATACCGCGAAGTGAGAAGGAACGTGTTTTCTCTTTTCTTAATTTACCCTATTCTTCAAATGATGAAGAAAACGAAGATGCGATAACCGCTTTCTACAGAAAATACATATCGGGAATAAAATCAATGTCTGATATTTCAAAGAATATTAAACTTGTTCATCCCCAAAGGGAGTTGTTCGATTTTATTTGCAGGAAATATAATGAATCAAGAAAAGACATTCCATCCCTACAGCTGTCCGAATCGGGAAATGACATATTGAAAGGAGACACTTTTAATTATCCATATAATCTCAAGAAGGCCATATACATAGACACCCCTATGGCATTGGGGCATAAGGATATACGGAGCATTTCGTGGACATCATTGCAGGATATGATGATAAACGAGAGCAGGAAGCCTACTTCCGAGGAGCAGAGAATCATTTTCTACATAAAAAAAGTAATAGACGGAACATTCTCAATTAAGGAAAACATATTCCAGAATAAGGAAATAAGATATGTCCGCAGGGACGGACTGGATATAACCCTAGAAAAGGCAGCAACCGGTCTGAACGCCTTTGCCTATCTGTTGTTACTGTTGCAGAACGGATATCTTGACAGCGAAACGCTCTTGCTGATAGACGAGCCTGAAGCCCATCTGCATCCACAGTGGATAGTGGAATTTGCCCGTGTGTTGGTAACAATCCATAAGAAACTGGGTGTAAATATCATGATTGCCAGCCATAACCCCGACATGGTTTCAGCCATATCATCCATAGCAAGGAAAGAAGAAGTGGAAGACAAGACCAACTTCTATCTAGCAGTTAAAGAAAACGATTCATGGCAATATTCCTACAAGCCTTTAGGAACGGATATATCCGATATATTCCGATCGTTCAATATCGCATTGTCAAGAATAAAGGAATATGGAGAGTAATACCGTTTTCGACAATGCCATACTGTTGTCACATAGTGCCTACAGTAAAGGTTATGGCTTAAAGCTCAATGAAGTCAGCATACGTGACTACAAGTCAGGCGGATTCAACGACAAGATTGTATGTATAGACCTTGACACATACGAAAGAGCTGCAAAGTCAGGTTCTCCTAATAATACGATGGACGCAGCCATAGGTATATGCAACTATCAAAACAACAGAAGGGTAAGTAAAAGACTATTATTGGTTGAATTAAGATTGGACTATAAGAGTTCAAAAAATCTTAGCGGAACTGAATTACGCCGTAAGTCCTCACATTCCAGAGAACTGCTAGGAATGGAAATAAGTATAGACCCGAATGATTATTTCATATTCGATGATACGATAATAGAAGAATCAAGACGCAAGATAAACAATCTGGCTATAGAAAACGGATATAAAGACAAATGGCACAGCCAGACGGTAGAAGAGTTTAACAGTTTTGTTCAAGATGCAGAACTTCTGCCCTACTGTCCTGTCAACTCTCCAGACCGGATATGCAGTGAAATAGAATCAGGTATCAAAGACATCAATTGCTTAATAAAGATTAGCGACAAATGGCTTCAGGAAGCAAGAAACTATAAAGACCGTTATAATTTTAATGAAACCGAGTCTATATGCAATGCAGTAATATCGAGCTTGAAAAATATTCTTGATGAACATCATTTTGATAATGAAGAAGCCGAATGGTACATTGAGGGTATGATTTCCGATTATGAAGGGGTATTGAATTCGGCAAGAAAAATTTAAATAAATATCAATTAAAGGATAACACTCAATCTTAACTGATTAATATTAAAATGTCAACACAAACAGAAAATAATAAGAAAATAGCAAAAAATACGCTATTTATGTACTTCCGTATGTTGCTTACTATGGTAGTAAGTTTATATACATCAAGAGTGGTACTTAAAACATTAGGTGTAGAAGATTTTGGTATATATAATATAGTAGGTGGAGTTGTTGTATTATTTACATTTATCAATTCTGCTATGTCAACAGGCACACAAAGACACTTATCTTATGAATTAGGTAAACCTGAAGGCAATATATCGAAAGTATTCAGTGCTTGTTTATTCATACACATATCCATATCTATAATAATATTCATTCTGGCAGAAACAATAGGATTATGGTTCTTAAATACCCATATGAATTTGCCTAGTTACAGAATGGGCATAGTAAACTGGGTATATCAATTCTCTATTCTAGGATGTATTTCTAATATTATAAGAATACCATATCAGGCAAGTATTATTGCCCATGAAAAGATGTCTTTTTATGCATATACAGGTATAGTAGAAGTTGTATTGAAACTAGCTATTGTTTTTTTATTAATTGTTTTACCTATGGATAAGCTATTAGTATATTCAGCTTTAATGTTTTGTGTAATAACAATCATAACCGCTTGGTTTATATTATTCAATAAAAATAAGTTTCCTGAAATTAAAATAATTAAGGTCAAAGATATTATTTTATATAAAACCATTATTTCTTTTTCTGGATGGACATTGTTCGGTAGCACAGCCAATTTAGGTTTACACCAAGGTATGAATGTTATAATAAATATTTTTTATGGAGTAACTGTAAATGCGGCAATAGGAATAGCGAATCAGGTTAACGCAGCAATAACACATTTTGTTACAGGTTTTCAACAGGCATTAAACCCTCAATTAGTAAAATCTGAAGCTCAAAATGACAAAGCTAGACAATTAGATTTAATTTGTAAATCATCCAAATTATCTTATTTGATACTATTATTAATATCTATTCCAATTATTTTTAATCTAGAATATATATTAGAATTATGGTTATCAGAATATCCGGAGCACACTCCCAATATATGCAGATTAATTATTCTTGGAGCTTTAATTGAATGCCTTTCAGGACCATTATGGGTAACTATTTTTGCAACAGGTAAAATTAGGACATACCAAATTATCATTAGTATCGTACTATTATTAAATATTCCTGTATCATTAATATTGGGTTATTACAATCAAGATGTTGAAATATTTTTCTTAGCAAGAAATTTTATATATATATTGGGATTATATACAAGACTTTATTTTTTAGCCAAATTAATAAAATTTGATATCAAGTCCTATTTTAAAAGAGTCATACTGCCAGTAATTATTACCACAGTTTTAATTATATTACCGATATATATGTTAATAATAAATATCTCCTTGTACTCAACTCATGTGACATTCATAATACAGTCATTTATCATTGTAATATATGAGATATTTATTATTTACATATTTGCTTTAGATCATGAAGAGAAAGCATTTTTAATAAAAATCATACAAAACAAGTTGAAAAAATGAAATACAAATTATTATCAGTAAGCACAGAAAAACAAGTCAATATCGGAGATTATATACAAGCATTAGCATCTTCACAATTCTTACCTAAAGTTGATGGTTTTATTCAAAGAGAACTGCTTAAAGAATATAATGGGGATGAGTGTAAAATTATAATGAATGGTTGGTATATGCATAATCCTAATCAGTGGCCACCATCTGAAAAGATTAATCCTTTATTTGTTGCTTTCCATATTAACTCTTTGACAAAAGATTTAATGTTATCCGATGAAAGTATTGATTATTTTAAAAAAAATGAACCGATTGGGTGTCGTGACTTGAATACAATGAATATTTTGCAGGAAAGAGGAGTAAACGCCTATTTTTCTGCGTGTATGACATTAACCCTCGGTCACAAATATAAATCAGAAGAAAAAGAAAAAAAATGCTATTTTGTAGATCCTTTCTTCATAAAAAAAAATAGTTTAAGTTCTAAACTTTATAATTTGTTTTATATTACTTTTCATTGGAGAACTATTAATCACATTGCTAAGAAGTTCCATACAAATAACACGGGAATTCAAAAAAAAATATCTGTCTCATTATTTTATAGACAGTATAAAAAAATTTTCACTAAAAAGACATTATTAGAGGCAGAATATATTTCTCAACAAAATAGATTTTATAAAGAAAACCTACAAAATGATGAAGAACGATTATCAGTAGCAGAAGAATTAGTAAAAAAATATTCAAAAGCAGCATTAGTAGTAACTTCAAGAATACATTGTGCTTTACCTTGTTTAGGTTTAGAAACACCTGTTATATACATATATAATTCTGAACAATCTGAAGCTAGCAAGTGTAGATTAGGAGGATTGGAAGAGTTGTTTAATATAATAAGATTGGGAAGTAAAGGATTTATAAAAGATTTCACATTCAATGATAAAATTTCGATTGAAAATTTCCCTAAAAATAAAAATACTTGGAAAGAATATGCCGATAAACTAATTAAAAGAGCATATAATTTCACAAAATAAGAAAACTTAGAAATATTCAATATTATATTTAATTAATGAGTAATTCGAAAATCGTTATAAAGTTTTTTTATATAGCCTACATATTGTTAGCTATACATAGTTGTTCTGCATGGTTATCTTCTAACCCTGTTTATAATAGCTTAACAGTATCATTTATACAAAAAATTCTTATTTTCACTTCTTTCTTATTCTTATTATTTATTAATAAGAATTTAAAAAAAGGATATTACTCAGAGGGATTACGATTATTTAATATATTCTTTATATATACATTTTTCCTTTCAATATATTCTTTAATTGTAAATACTTCAGGTATTACTAAATATGATTTCATAGATATTTTTTTATATATAATATCTATGTTTAGTTGCTCTTTAGTGTATGTAATAATTAAACCTTTTTGGTTTTACAATATATTACATTTTGTAATAAAAATAAGTCCTATAATAGTATTGTTTATTTTCCCTTTCATGAAAAATGAAAGTATTGGTGGTATATATGGTTTCTTATTAAGACCTATTTATTTTGCTATTATTTTTATTGGAGTTCTAAATTATAAATACAAATTATTATATCTTGGACTTGCAATAAGTATTATTATTTTAGGATATAACTATGATGCAAGAAGCAATGCTATTTTAACGATATTTTGTTTAATAACTTCTTTAGTAATACTTTTCTACAAAAAACTAAGTTTCCTAAGGCATCTTGCATGGTTAATGATTATATTACCTTTCTTTTTCTTAAGTTTAGGGGTATCAGGTACATTTAATATTTTTGAGACTGACAAATACCTAGAAACAGATTTAAAAGAAGAAAGCATGGTAGACACAAGAACCCAGTTGTATTATGAAGTTATAACATCAGCTATCAACAATAATTATATCCTATTTGGTAGAGGTATAGGGCGTGGATATGAATCTGAATACCAAGAATTATCAAACCTATATAATAAAACAGCAACTGATATTTCTTCTAAAGAAAGGCATTCAGAGGTAGGTATCCATAATATCTTTACATGGGGAGGTATTGTATATGTTTTAATATATACTATTATGTGGTCAAGTATTATTTATAATGGATTATATAAGAGTAAAAATAAGTATGTTAGTGGTATAGCTATTTTCCTATCATTTTTTTATTTTTATTCCTGGGTTGAGAACTTTCAAAGTTTTTCTATTATGTATATTTCATCTTGGTTTTTAGTAGCATTTTGTCAGTCACCATATTTTAGAAATATGAATGATAATGAACTAAAGATATATATTAGGAAAGTAATACAGTAATATACTAGCCAAAAATAATCAACTATTTTATTAACTAAATATATATATGAAAAGAATAACAGCAGTAATCCCAATAAGAGTTGGATCACAACGTGTAAAAGACAAGAATCTTCGTAATTTTGCAAATACAACATTAATGGAAAATAAAATTGAGATGTTACTAAATGTTCCAGAACTTGATTCTATTATTGTAAATACAGATTCGGAGAAAGCTATCGAAATTGTAAAGAATAAATATTGTAACACAAAAGTAACTTATCATAAAAGAGAAGAGTATTATGCATCTTCTCAATGTTCAGGTAGTGAATTTTTCCAACATTTAGGTCAAGTAACTGATACAGATATTTTTGTTTATGCTCCATGTACTTCTCCATTTATAAAACCTGATACTATATCTAAATGTATAAAAGCTTTTTTAAATAATGAAAGTAATATTGACTGTATTGCTACAGTGAGTTCTATAAAAGAATTTATGTGGTTAGATGGAAGACCAATAAACTATGATCCACTCAACGCTCCGAATTCACAGAATCTTCCCAACATTTTAGCTTTAAATTTTGGAGCAACAGTAACTTCAAGGGAGAATCTTATAAAAAATAGGAATATTATAGGAAAACATCCTCAGTTTATTGTAACTTCTGATATAGAAGCTATAGATATTGATACTCCTCTAGACTTTTATGTTGCTGAGCAAATCTATAATAAGTTGATACTTGAAAAGAAAGATTTATTAGATTGATTAATTTTTACAATACATTTTAGAAAATAGGAAGAAAGAGTATGGCTAAGAATGCAATTTTAGTATGTCAAGCACCTGTTGAAATTCCTAATATATTATGTTTTTATGAAGAAATAAAAAATAGATATAAAGATATTACAATAGTAAGCCGCGACACTAATAGTTATAATGAGTTTTTCCAATACATAGGACTTGAAGCTAATTTTGTCAGATGGAGTAATGATTATAGATTTGATGCTTTAAATCCTTTTACATGGATAGCATTCAGGAAGCAAATCAAAGAAAACGTAGATAAATTAAAAATAGACAATGTTGATGTTTTCTATTCGTCAAGATACGATTTCTTTTCATATTGCCATTTCAAACAATTTCCTTTATCAACAACTTTCACTTATAGGGATAAAAAAGATAGTGAAGTATGGTGTTATAAGGGTACCAACAAAGCATCTTTTAAAGTCTCTATAAAGAGAAAATTAGAAAAGTTTATAAAACAATGTTTTTGTGGAACAAAACTAGAATATTACAATTGTGGCGCTCATTCAATATTAGGTTTTAACCCACAGAATTTAAGACATACCATAAAAAAAAAATTAAGTGATACTGAAGAAAAAAGCATAATACAAAAATATTCGTATAAGCCTCATACCAATTCTAAATATACAGCTATATTTTTTACTGAGCCATATAGAAATAAATTTCAAGATAGTAATGATTTTATATCAGTAAATAAAACTATTATTAGTGAACTTCATAAGAAAGGTTACGCAATAATTTTAAAAGGACACCCAAGAATAGGTCTTTGTAAGGAAATAGAACATTTAGCAGATGATATTATTCCTAATTTCATTCCTTCAGAATTCATAGATTACAATGAATTTAATATAGCAATAGGATTTGTGTCAACCGCACTTTGTGGAACTTCTCAAATTATACCGTCTTATTCAGTTTTAGATTTATGTTCAATTACAGATAAACGATTAGCTGAACATTGGAGACAATTTTTAAATGAACTTTCTAATAATAAAATAGTATTTATTAATAGTTTTAGTGATATATGATTGCCAAAAACATATTCTCTAAATTAAGAATTAGAGCATTTGATTATAAGCGTAAGATACAAATCTATTTAGGAAGTATCAATGTTTTAAGAGCTTATTATTGGGGTATTAAACTCGGGAAAAATCCAAAGTTTAGGGGACATTGTTTTTTCAAAAAAGCATATTCTACGGAAATAACAATTGGGGATAATTTTTCAGCAGTAAGTATTGTTAAAGAATCAAACTTAGTAAAACGTCCATGCACAATACAGACTAACAGAAAAGGTGCTTGTTTAAAGATAGGTAATAATGTTAGAATGAGCGGTTGCATAATTGCATGTTTTAAGAATATTAAAATAGGTGATAATGTAAGGATTGGTGGAAATTGTACTATTTTTGATGGCGATTTTCATTTAGATGATTCACGTGTTGGTCAACCTAGAGATATTGTGATAGAGGATAATGTATGGTTAGGATATGAAGTTATTGTTTTAAAAGGAGTACATATAGGCGCCAATTCTGTAATTGGAGCTGGAAGTGTAGTAACTAAAGATATTCCTTCTAATAGTGTTGCAGCAGGGAATCCATGTAAAATCATAAAGAAAATAGACGAAATATGAAAATATTATGGTTGGCAGCTACACCATGTGGTAGTGTTAGGAGATATTCGGGTAAAACCATTGCAGGTGGATGGTTAATTTCTCTTGAAGATGAATTTAAAAAAAGAAAAGATATAGAATTACATGTAGCTTATTTATCAAAAAATAAAGAAGAAAATTTTTTATTTGAGGGGGTACATTACTATCCTATTTGTATAGACCAAAGCAAATATAAATTGTTCAGACTTTTACAGGTAAGACGTAGTGAAACTACATTAGAAAAGATTGCATTTCCACAAATTCAGAAATGTATAAATATTGTAAAACCAGAAGTTATCCATGTACATGGCACAGAAGGTTTATTGGGAATAGTACATAACACTACAAATAATATTCCAGTAGTATTTTCTATTCAAGGGTTAATCGGTCCAATAAAAGAGAAATATTTCTCTGGAATTCCACAAAACATTGCATATAAAAAAGACAAATTTATTGATATAGTAAAAGGAGAAGGAATAAAAAGAATTTATGAATCTTTTTGTTATAAAGCTGAAAGAGAGAAAATATATTTAAATAATGCCAAATATATATTTGGTCGTACAATATGGGATAAATACTGTACTTTAGCATTAAATCCACGACGTAAGTATTACATTGTAAATGAGATATTACGTCCGGAATTTTATTCTTGTCATTGGAAAGGTTTTGTTTCTAATAAAAAAATAAAGATTGTCAGTACAATAAGTGGTGGTATTTATAAAGGATTTGAAACTGTATTAAAATCAGCTAGAATATTAAAACAGTATAGCAACATAGACTTTGAATGGCATATAATTGGTTATTCTAGTGATTCCAAATGGGTCAAAATTTGCGAAAGTATAACAAATATAAAATCCACTCATTGTAATATCGTTTTTCATGGCAGAATTATTGCTAATGAGATTTCTAAAATATTAATTGATTCAGATATTTATGTACATGTATCTCATATAGAGAACTCTCCTAATTCCGTATGTGAAGCGATGTTAGTAGGAATGCCAGTTATTGCATCTTTTGCTGGTGGAACATGTTCAATTTTAGAACATGAAAAGGAAGGAATATTATATCAGGATGGTGATCCATATATATTATCGGGGTCTATAATAAATTTAATCCAGCATCCTGATTTAGCAAAAGAATATGCAAACAATGCTTATAAACGTGCTTCATTACGACATGATAAGAATAAAATAGTTGAAGAAGTAATTGATGGTTATAAAAATATTATTTTTGATTTTAAGGCCAAATAACATTTATCATGAAAGTTTATATACTAACAACGGGACCTTTTCCATATGGAATGGCTTCAACAGCACGTATTAAATGTTATGCCCAGGCATTACAAAAGGCAAATATAAATTGTGAAGTTGATGTTTTTGAACGTAATTCTCATTTTGTAAAAGATAAAACATATAAAAAAGTTAGAGTTACAGATGAAGGATTTAAGTATTGGTATGCTGGTGCTAAATTATATGGTTCTAATAATAAATTATTACGGTTTATAAATAATTGGTTAGATAAGCAATCAATGAAAAAATATTTAAGGCAAAATTTACAAAAAGGAGATTTTGTTTTACTTTATTTTTCAGATGTAAAGTTCTCACTAGATCTTATTAGTCTCATTCACAAAAAAGGAGCTTTTGTTTTAAAAGAGTTAAATGAAATACCAGGGAAAGGTAACCCATCTAGAAAGAATCAAATTATAAAACAGAAAACGGAGAATAGAGTTTTAAATAAATTTGATGGAATAATATGTATCTCTGATGCACTAATTCAATATAGTAAAGAATATATATCCCAAAGTTGCGAATTAATAAAGATACCAATTCTAGTAGATTTTAAGAAATATGATATACAAGATAATCAAAATAGTATATCCCCTAAGTATATATTTCACTCAGGTTCATTAATTGAACGAAAAGATGGAATCTTAGGTATGATAGAGGCTTTTGGAAAGGCTCTGAGTATGTTAAATGAGCCTATTCTATTTTATTGTACAGGTAACTATGAAAACACACCACATAGGAATGAAATTAAAAATCTAATCAACAAGTATAATTTACAGAATAAATTAATATTTACTGGATATTTATCTGAAGAGGAACTAAAAATCAAGCTATCTGGTGCATCACTTGTTATCATAAATAAACTCGTAACAATACAAAACACATATTGTTTTTCTACAAAATTAGCAGAATATATGGCTGCAGCCAAGCCTGTAATTATAACCAATGTAGGTGAGGCTACTAATTGGTTAAGCAACAAAGAAAATGCATATATTATTGAGCCTAATGACATTGATTTATTGGCTGATACAATTGTTTATGCAATTAATAACAAAGAAGAAAGAGTCAAAATCGGAGAAAATGGGAAAAAAATATGCCGGAAATATTTTGATGCTAATAATTATTCAGAGAAATTTAAAGAATATCTAGACCTTATTTCAAAAAAACAAAAATGAAAATATTATATGTCTCACATAGATATCATACCAACCAAGTCCCTATTATGAAAGGATGGGTTGAGTATGGAGCGGAGGTTACATTTTTAGCTCAGTATAAAGGTGTCAGTGAAATCTACGATTTTGTTGACTTCCATTTAATGAAACCTTCATTAATTACAAAATTTAGCAATTGGTTGATTGACAAAAGATATAGCCCATCTGTATCGGAAGGGAAAAAAACATTATTTTTTATTCCCAATATAATATACATATATAAATTATTAAGAAAAAAGAAACCTGATTTAATTATTTTACGTGAGCATACTATTTTTAATATGATTATATGGCAAATATGTAAATTGATGCATATAAAAAACGTCATTATGTATACTCAAATTCCTTTATATGGATATAAAGCAAGAAAACATTTCTTTGATTTTATTGCAAAAAGACTTTTTCCAAAAATATGTTTTACACCTATTTTATATAATGGAGAAATAAGAAACAAAAATGAAAAGTCAGAAGGTTGGTTTGTTCCACAATGGTTTGTTCCTTTGGTTGCTATAGAAGACTGGAATCAAAAAGATATTATTCATAAGGATATTATTCAGTTATTAGATGTAGGAAAATTCAGAGAATATAAAAATCATTTTTTCTTAGTTGATTCTTTATCAAAAGTAAAGGATATTTCTAAGTTTAAATTAACAATTATCGGTCAAGTTTCACAATCTTCAGAAGAAGAATACTATAATCGTTTGAAAGATTATATAGCCAAAAAAGGACTAACAGACACTATTAAGTTAAAAAAGAATGTGCCATTTAAACAAATGAGTGAGATTTATGATAAAGCGAATGTCTTAATTCTACCAAGTAAGAACGAAAGTGCAGGAATGGTAATTTTAGAATCTATGGCAAAAGGAATATGTGTAATGAGTAGCAAGAATTGTGGTCTCTCAAGCTATTTAGAAGAATATAACTGTGGATTTGTTTTTTCTATTTCAAACAATCAACTTACACAATTTCTAGATGATATTGCTGATAATCCTCAATTAATAACCACATATGGTGAAAAAGGAAGAAATGCCATTAAAGATAATTTCTCATTCAAAGAATATTTTGAGCATTTAAATAAAATAACTACTAAATGCTTTAATTTGGATTTAAACAAACTCACATAAAAAAATTAGTTCACTACATGTCTTTTCACCATTTTACAATTAAAGTACAAATATAAGAAAACAATAATTACAATCATTAGCAAAATAATAAACCAAGATGAAGATAGCAATTATAACAGATTCATTATTAAGCGGTGGTAAAGAAAGGCGTATTGTTGAATTAGTTAAAGTATTAAGCAAAAAGCCTCATTATGAATTTATTATAATAATGTTAGAAGGGAAAGACGCATATTCATCCATTGCTTATAAAGAGATTTTAGATTGTCCGGTAAAACTTATTTTCTTAGGGAATTATAACAGATTACACCTTGTACAAAAGATATATAAAATATGCAAAAATGAAAACATAGAGTTGATTCATCTGTGGGCATCTCTTATTTATGGTTATATAATAGCACCGACTCATTATTTATTGAATATACCAATAATATCTTCATCAATTACCAGTGCACGAAAACAAGGGGGTAAAAAATTCTTTTTAAATAAGTTTACATACCGTTTTTATGATAAAATATTATCAAATTCCATGCAAGCTTTTGTTATAAATAAAGTTCCGGGAAAAAAATCAATTTGTATATATAATGGCTTTGATTTTAAACGAGGAGAAGTAAAAGAAAGCATAGAAGAAATTAGAAGCCAATATTCAATTAATACAAAATATATTGTATCAATGGCTGGGGAATATTCTTTTAGAAAGGATTACCCAATGTTTGTAAGAGCTGCTAACAAAGTTCTAAAAGTAAATCCTGACGTTACGTTTTTAGCTATGGGAAGTGGTGATGCTACTCCTTACAAGGCTTTAATTGAACCACAATTTTCAGATCGAATTAAATTTATTGGAAGAGTAAATAATGTAGAATCAATATATAATGCTTCTGATATTGTAGTATTGGCAACGTGTGTCGAAGGTGTAAGTAATGCTATAATGGAAGGAATGTATATGGGAAAACCTATTGTTTCAACAAAAGGTCCAAATGTCGGAACTAAAGAAATTGTTGAAGAAGGCAAAAGTGGTTTTTTAGTAGAATATCATGATTATAATGCATTTGCTGATTATATCTTAAAGCTACTGGATAACACTGAGTTAAGAAAAACAATGGGGGCGTATGGAAAAAGAATTGTTCAAGAGAAATTCAATATAGAACAAATGATTCAAGGATTTAATAATGTATATGAAATGTATAATAAATAAAAAAATATGTTAGAAAAGAATATTACCTTAAACAATAAAAAAATTTTTATTACTGGAATTGCAGGTTTCATAGGCAGCAATTTAGCTAATGAATTATTAAAAAGATATAGTAATGTCGAAATAATAGGAATTGACTCTATTACTAACTATTACGATATAAAACTTAAAGAAGAAAGATTGAAGAATCTTAGTAAATATCAAAACTTTACATTCATAAAAGGTAGTATTGCAGATAGAGATCTGATAAATAACATTTTTATAGATAAAAAACCTAATATAGTAGTTAATCTAGCTGCTCAAGCCGGTGTAAGATATAGTATTACAAATCCTGATTCATATATTGAGAGTAATTTGATAGGATTTTATAACATATTAGAGGCTTGCCGTCATCATGAAGTTGAACATCTGGTATATGCTTCTTCATCATCAGTTTATGGTTCAAACAAGAAAGTTCCATATTCTACTGATGACAAGGTGGACAATCCTGTTTCACTTTATGCCGCTACAAAAAAAAGCAATGAATTGATGGCTCATGCTTATTCGAAACTATATAATATCCCTTCTACAGGACTTAGATTCTTTACCGTTTACGGGCCAGCCGGACGCCCTGACATGGCATATTTTGGTTTTACTAACAAACTTCGTAAAGGTGAAACAATAGAAATATTCAATTACGGTAACTGTAAAAGAGACTTTACTTATATTGATGATATTGTGGAAGGCGTTATAAGAGTGATGCAGCATGCACCAGAAAAGCAAAATGGCGAGGACGGTCTGCCTATACCCCCTTATAAAGTTTACAATATAGGTAACAACCAGCCTGAAAACCTGCTTGATTTTGTTCAAATCCTACAGGAAGAATTAATTAACGCAGGCGTTTTACCTGAGGATTATGATTTTGAATCCCATAAAAAACTGGTTCCAATGCAGCCGGGTGACGTTCCTGTTACATATGCTGATACAACACCTCTTGAAAAGGACTTTGGCTTTAAGCCTTCTACTTCATTAAGGGATGGACTGAGAAGCTTTGCGAAATGGTATTCTGATTATTATAAAATATAACATTTAATTTTCAAAATGAGAAATTACACTTATAATTGGGGAAGCTTACTAGGTTTACGCTGGTTTGTGGCCAGCTGGTTGTTGCATGGTGTTCATGTTTTTGACAAAACAGAAAAATTGTATTATATAATTTGCGAATTGGTGTTACAATTGATGCCAATAACCATATTGTATTTTTGTGGTGTTGCTGATTGGTGGTTGTATCTTATAAGTTTAATTCTTGTTCATTCTTTAACCTGGTTATGTGATTCGCATTGGTTGGTCGGATATAGAGAAGTTGATAAAACTTTTATGAGTAAAGGTATTAAAGGAGTAATAGACTATATAGATATTGTAAGAAAAGAATTATATGGCAATAGCAATGTTTCTTTAATAGCTGTTTATGGAAGTCTGTCCAGAAGAAAATTTCATGATAGAAGCGATTTGGATTTAAGGATCGTACAAGAGAATAGAAGTTTCTTCTTATTTTTGAAAGTACAGAAATTACGGTTTATAGGTATATGGAAATATAGGATACCTTTAGACTTAAAATTAGTAGATTCTGAAGATTATTTGAAAAAAGAAATGAGAGAAGACGAAAAGGCCATCGTAGTATATAAAAAACATGATAAAGTATATAACGAGGGGGTTAGTTTTAACGAGGTGGTAGAAAATCCATTAAGCTTTTTAAAATGAATGTTAGATTAGATTTTATTGATACAGCTAAAGGTATTGGAATGTTAATTGTAATAATACTACATACCTTTATAAATTACCCAGATAATAGCTATATTGGATCTTTCATACACTTATATACAAGTAGTTTTTTTATGCCTTTATTTTTCTTTCTATCTGGATTATTTTTTTCTTGTAAGATTGATTTTGTACCATGGCTAAAGAAAAAGTATAAAAGATTAATTGTACCATATATATGCTTTTATATTTTGACATATATCCTAAATTTATTATTACACGAATTAAATGTAACAACAAAGAATCCGTTTCATTATATTGATATATTCCAAGTTTTTTGGAAAGATATTTTTTCCAATAATGTAATTTGGTTTTTATTGTCTTTATTTTGGTGCAATGTCATTATGTATATTGTTTTAAAATATTCAAAGAAAATGGTATATGAAATAATTTGTATAATATTCGTATTTTTTGCAGGATATTATTGTAGTTATAATAATATTAATATACCATTATATATTGACACCTCCCTATCATCATTACCAATTATATATATTGGATATATTTTTAAACGCTACAAATTGCTTGAACAAATAACAAAAAAAATGAGTATTTCTTTTGTTATAATTACTTTATCTTCAGTTCTTGTATATTTGTCAATTCAAGGAATAAGTTTAGTAAGTAATGTAATAAGGAATCCTATATTGTTTTTATTAGGTGGGGTCTCTGGTTCAATATTGGTTACTTTTATATCATTCTATATTAAACAAATACCTATTATTACTTTTATAGGAAGAAATTCATTATTGGTTTTATGTACTCATATGTATTTAATAAACTTCTATGTGAAGATATTCAACAAGATAAATATTTTATATGGGTATGAGTATTATATAATTATATTACTAGTATGTGTATCTTACTATGGATTGACACCAATATTTAAACGATATTTGCCATTTATGATAGGAGAAAGTAAGTGATAATATGAAAAAAAGAATATCGTTTTATACAGTTGATTTGTGTAAAGGTAGGGAATATTTAATGCCTTGGCGTACTATTCTTGAAGTAGCTAAAAGAATAAATGACAAGGATAATGATGCAATAATCATTAATGCGTGTTACAACGAGAATGAAAGAACTGATTTTGAATGGAATGGTGTAAAAATCAAAGCTATTTCTCCAGGATATTTAGAATTGTCTCATTTCATAAAAAAAGCATCTGTTGATGTTTTATTTATGGAAGTTAAATGGCGTGACGGCTTAAAGTACTGGAAAGATATCCAATCGTTAAAATGTAAGAAAATAGCATATTTCAGTGGTGGTGTATATAGCTTAAGTAACTCCTTAAAACTCCTTTCAATCTCTAATTTTAGTTTGTCAAAACCATATTTGATTGAAAGTGTTGTCCCTAAGTGTTTATTAAAAAACAAACTTAAAAAATCAAATTTCAGTTCTGCTATAGGTTTGACAGAATATACATCTCAAATAGCTATCCAGAATGGAATCAAAAATGTAGAAACAATATATCCGGGCAAAGATGAATTTGAATACATAAGTACTGACAACAGTATATTATCAAAATATGATTTAAACGACAAAAAATTCTTACTATTTACAGGTGCACCTATTGCCTTTAGAGGATCATCGGAATTGATAAAAGCTATTGATAGATTAAACATCAGTGATATTCATCTTGTAATGTTGATGCGTTTAGATAAGGGTACTCAATCTGATGAGTTCCTAAAAGCTTTAAATTCAATGAAGAATCGTAATAGGATTACTATCATTGATGAAAAACTATCAAGAGAACAATTAAAAGCATTTTTTTGTAAAGCATATTGTGCCATATTGCCATTTATAGTAATACCAAGCGAAGTTCCTTTAACTTATTTTGAAATCATGAGTTGCGGAACTCCTATCATTAGTTTTAATAATTGCGGGACTACAGAATATTTGAAAAAAGGCCTAATATTAAGTCGTTTAAATATAAAAGATTTAATAAAATCAATAGAGAATTTATGGTATAACGAAAAAATAAGAATTGAAAAGTCTAAAATGGCATTAGACCTAATGGAAAAACATCCAGATTGGAATTTCATAGCTAATGAATGGAAAAAACTTTTATAGAGTATTATGACCAAATATATTATAATATCAGGAATTGATGGTAGTGGTAAAACTACTGTTATCAACAATCTAAAAGAGATTCTTGAAAAAGAAGGGAAATCGGTTGATTATATATGGATGAGGTATAATCACTATTTATTGCGAGTAATGAATGCTTTAGCAAGAGTATTAGGTTTAAGTGTAAAGGTTCATAATGCAATGGGAAATGTATGGGAACATCGTTTATATAAAATGAGATGGTTTTGTTGGTTATATGTAAGAGCTTCTTATTTTGATAATCTTTTTGCTGTAAGAAAAGTAAGAAAATTAAAATCAGATTATGTAATCTGTGACAGATGGATAAATGATATTCTTATAGACTTGGGAGCTGAATGTAGGATGATGGACATACTCGATTCTAAGTGGTATAATAAATTTCATAATATATTGCCTAAAAACAGTTTTCAATTTGTGGTAAAAAGAGACATTAAAGATGTTTTGGATTGTAGATTGGAAAATCACACAAATCCAGATTTTAAATATAGATTTGAGCTTTATCAGCAATTAATGGCCAAAAAAGGAATAATAACAGTTGACAATACAGGAAGCTTAGAAAATAGTGTTTCCCAAATATTAAAAGTTTTACAATGAAAGTTCTAAATATTATATGGAAATTTACTACTGGTGGTATAGGAAAATGTTTCCTAATATATGATAAATGTTCAGAGGTCGATAATGATGTGAAAGTCATATCGGCTTGTGTTGATCCTATTAATTGTAAATACGATAGAAAGCCTCTTTATGATATTAATGCTCGTATATTAAAAATTAAAAACAGGAAAGATTTTAGTTGGATTGGTAAAATCTACAATTTGATAATTGATGAAAAGCCGGATATTATTTTTACGCATGGATTATATGGAGCTATTATCATTGAAGTAACTAAATTTTTTCATCCTAAAATAAAAAATATACCGGTTGTTATCAGTTTTCATGGGTTATATAATCCTCCAACATGGAAGACTGCTATTCTTACAAGTTTTTTTAATAAACTCATTGCATTTATTTGTAAATATAGAGCAACTAAAGTGGTTATAGTTTCTAAATTTGCTGGAGAATATTTGTTGAAAAATGGTGTTAGTCCTGATAAATTACATTTGGTTTATAATGGATTAAAGGAACATATTGAATCAAAAAGTCCTGTTGTTTTAGATAAAAGTTTTGTAAATATCGGATTTGCTGGAAGAATAGATGAGATAAAAGGTATTAAATATTTGTTAGAAGCTATAGCTTCATTAAAAAAAGAAATTAATACAAAAATCAAATTATATATTATTGGTGACGGTCCTCTTTTAAACGAAATGTTTTTTTTATCCAGGACCTTGGAGATCACGGATATTATTGAATTTAAAGGATATCAAAATAATATTCCTGACTGGCTTAATAGTTTAGATATTTTTGTATTACCTTCTTTGCAAGAGAATCATTCTATTGCATTATTAGAAGCAATGAGAGCTGGATGTGCTATAGTCTGTACTAATATTGGGGGAAATCCAGAAACAGTTAACAATGAAAGAGAAGCACTCCTCGTTCCATCTAAAGATTCTATGGCTATCAAAAAAGCGATGAAAAGATTAATCGAATCTGAAGAATTAAGAACATATTTGGGGAATAATGCAAAATTGCGTTTTTTGAATACTTTTACTGAAGAAAAGACGAAAAGAAGTTTAGTAAATTGTTTTAAGTCAATTTTAGGAGATAGCAGAAAATAATATGAATAAAAGTATAAAGATATGCTTAGCCTGTTCTGCAGGGGGGCATTTAAGAGAATTGCAATTAGCTATAGGAGATTTACCAAACAAATGGCATTGTTATTGGTTAACATTAAAGACAACTTCAACCAAAGCTTTTTTGAAAGACAAAGAGCACGTGTTTTTAACCAATTTTCAGCCTGCAAAAAAATGGACATTATTAGTAAATTGTATTCAAGCCTTATTTTGGGTACTTGTAAAAAGACCTGATGTAATAATTACTACTGGGGCTGGAGTAACAGTTCCTACAGTTTTTTTTGCCAAGAAGTTATTGGGAACAAAGATTATTTTTATTAATTCTGCTGCGGATGTCACTCATGCATCAAAAACTCCTATTTGGATAGAAAAATATGCTGATTTGTTTTTAGTTCAATGGGAGGAGATGAAAGAGATATTTCCTAATGCAATACATATAGGTGTGTTATGATTTTTGTTAGTTTAGGTACAATGGATATGCCTTTTTATCGTATGGCAAAAGCTGTAGATGAATGGGCAGCTACAACAGAAGAAAGAATTGTAGTTCAGACTGGTTATACGGATTACGAATATAAGAATATAAATGATGTTTTTCGTTTCTGTACTAAAGATGAAATGCAGAAATATATTGATGAAGCTAATATTCTGATTCTTCAAGGTGGTTGGGGTACTATATCCGAAGCAATAGAGAAAAAAAAGAGAATCGTAGTCATTCCACGTTATGATAAGACGGAACATATTCATGATCAGTTTCAATTAATAAGAAAACTTGATAGCCTTGGATGTGTTATTGGAGTTTTTGATGAAAAGGATTTGTCAGAAAAAATAGAAAAAGCCAAAACTTTTGATTTTAAACAGATAAAAAAAGGTAATGCTCAAAGTTTAATAGAAGAAACATTGAGAAAATGGTTTAATTGTAGATAGTCTTGTAAATAGATAATATACTCTATAGAATAGTATTGGATATGAAAGTTTCAATTATTACATCGTGCTTCAACCGTGAAGCAACTATAGGTCAGGCAATAGAAAGTGTACTGGCACAGGATTATCCGAACATAGAATATATTGTAGTAGATGGAGCGAGTAAAGATAAGTCACTGGAGGTGATAAACAGATATAAAGACCGTATAGCAACTATCATATCGGAACCTGACCGTGGTATGTATGAGGGTATAAACAAGGGTATCAGGGCTGCTACAGGGGATATAGTGGGGTTGCTGCATAGTGATGACTTTCTCTACTCTACCGACATTATCTCTAAAATAGTTAAGAGGTTTGAAGAGACCGGAGCGGACTTCCTATATGGGGACGGTCTGTTTGTGGATTTCAATAACACGGACAGGGTGATACGTAACTGGATTGGTGGATCATATTCTAAATGGAAGGTGCGCAACGGATGGCTGCCATTACACCCTACCTGCTATATAAAACGGTCGGCTATAGAACGATACGGACTGTATGACGAAAGTTACAAAATAGCGGCAGATTCGGATTTCCTGTTCCGATACCTGTATGAGGCGGATCTGAAGGTTTCTTACTTGAAACAGTATATAGTGAGAATGCGTATGGGAGGACTTTCAACAGACAGCAAGAAACGTAAACAAATGTGGGAGGAGGATATACGCATGTATCGTAGTCATGGGTTGAACCCAACACTGACAAAGCTGGAGAAAATGGCTTGGAAGGTTCCGCAATTTGTTTCAGCTTTTTTTAAATAAGAATGATTTTAAAATACTTATATTATAATGTGTAATAAAAATATTGCTGTAGCCGGAACAGGCTATGTAGGATTGTCAATAGCTACTTTATTGGCTCAACACAATAATGTGATAGCCGTGGATGTGATACCTGAAAAGGTGGAAAAAATAAACAACAGGATAAGTCCTATACAGGATGAATATATAGAGAAGTATCTTGCTGAAAAGGAACTTAATCTGACTGCTACTCTTGATGGGGCAGCCGCATACAGAAATGCAGAATTTATTGTGATTGCGGCTCCTACAAACTATGATCCGGTGAAGAACTTCTTTGATACAAGCCATATAGAGGAGGTTATAGACCTGGTTCTGGAAGTAAATCCGGATGCGGTGATGGTTATAAAAAGTACAATTCCTGTAGGGTATTGCAGAAGTCTGTATGTGAAGTATGCTAAGGTTTATAGTGAGAACCCAAAGCTGAAGGGAAAGAAGTTTAATTTGTTGTTCTCTCCGGAATTCCTTAGGGAAAGCAAGGCTCTCTATGATAACCTGTATCCTTCGAGGATAATTGTGGGAATACCGAAATTCATTGAAGGTAAGGACGAGGAAAACAGGGCTATAAACAGTATAGCAGGTGAACATCTTGAAGATGCTGCAAGGACATTTGCGGCTTTGCTTCAACAGGGGGCATTAAAAGAGAATATTGATACTCTGTTTATGGGTATGAAGGAAGCGGAAGCTGTGAAACTGTTTGCCAATACTTATCTTGCACTTCGCGTTTCTTATTTTAATGAACTGGATACATATGCGGAAATGAAAGGTCTGGATACTCAGGCTATAATAAAGGGTATCAGTCTCGATCCGCGTATAGGCGACCATTATAATAATCCTTCTTTCGGATATGGAGGTTATTGTCTTCCGAAGGATACGAAACAACTTCTTGCCAACTATGAGGATGTACCGGAAAATCTGATTGAGGCTATTGTAGAGTCGAACCGTACGAGAAAGGATTTCATAGCGGATCAGGTATTGAAGAAGGCTGGATATTACTCTGATAACGCACAATGGAACTCTACAAATGAGAAGGAATGCGTTATAGGTGTGTATAGGCTAACAATGAAATCGAACAGCGATAATTTCCGTCAGAGTTCTATTCAGGGGGTAATGAAACGTATAAAGGCTAAAGGTGCAACAGTGATTATCTATGAACCTACTCTGGAGGATGGAAGTACATTCTTCGGATCAAGAGTGGTAAACTCGCTGGATGAATTCAAAAAAATGTCGGCTGCCATTATAGCCAACAGATATGACGCTTGTCTGGACGATGTGAAAGACAAGGTTTATACACGTGATATTTTCAAAAGGGATTGATCATCTCCAATATGGATATAAACAGTTTGTTTTTTTCTCTCCTGCGTTTCGGCGCAGGACTGAATGACAGTATAGAATTGCCCGTAATGAACAGATCATTATGGGCTTCTGTATTCTCTATGGCACAGAAGCAGGCTGTGGCAGGGATAATGATGGATGCGGTGAACAGGCTGCCGGAAGATGCACAGAAACCAGACCGTGACCTGCTGATGAAACTGATTTCTCTCGGAATAGAGATAGAGAAGAAGAACAGACTGGTAAACAGTGAAGCGGTTAAGTGGAACGGTTTCTTCCGTGAAAAGGGGTATGGTGCAATATTGCTGAAAGGTCAAGGTGTGGCATGCCTCTACCCTAACCTGCTACACAGGTCGCCGGGGGATATTGATATGTGGGTGACCGGCAATAAAAAAGAAATAAGGAAACTGGCTCGTGAGGAACTGGGAGCAAAGGACTTCACGTATCATCATATAGGCATCCATAATATTGGGGTAACGGAATTGGAGATTCATACTACCCCGTCGTGGATGTACTCGTATTCCAGGAACAGGAAACTGCAAAGGATGTTCAGGGCATGGGCGGATTCATGCAAGGAGATTGAACTGCCTGATGCAGGACGTGTGTGCGTGCCTTCTGACGAAATGAACAGGGTGTATCTGCTGGTGCATATATACAGACATGTGTTCAGTGAGGGTATAGGACTGAGACAGATGACGGATTATGCGATGCTGCTGAACAGGGGATGCAGTGATGATGATAAGGCGGTATTTGCCGGATATATGAAAGAGCTGAATATGTACGGATTTGCAGGGGCAGTGATGTACGTGATGAAAAAGGTGTTCGGACTGAAAGACGAATGTCTGCTTGTGGAGCCTGACACAGAAAAAGGGGAAAAACTGCTGGCCTCGATAATGGAAGGCGGTAACTTCGGAATGTACGACAGTTCGATAGACAGAACAATAAAGAAAGATTCGGCAATGAGCTTTCTAACTAGGAACGCAAGAAACTTCAGGCTGCTGAGAGAATATCCGGAAGAAGTGTTGTGGAGTCCGATATTCAAGATATGGCACTGGATATGGAGGAAAATAAAATGATTTATTGCACAATCCGTTAAGATGGACTAATTTTGTTGGCAAAATAAGTAAAAAAATAAATATTATGAAGAAATTACTCTCTCTCCCACCCAATCTGGTGGAGTGTTTTCACGATATAATGAACGCGGACAGAAAGGAATGGTTCTGCACTTCGGATCCTGTAGGAAAGAAACTGGGATCGGGCGGCGGAACGACATGGCTGCTGGATGAATGCAGAAAGAACGAGGCGGACGGACAGGACGTGATGGAATGGCTGGGACGCGAAAAGAGAATACTGCTGCATGCGGGGGGACAGAGCAGACGTCTGCCGGCTTATGCTCCGTCGGGAAAGATTCTGACGCCGATACCGGTGTTCAGATGGGCACGCGGACAGAAGATTACGCAGACTCTTCTTGATCTGCAGCTGCCGCTGTACGAGGAGATAATGGAGAAGGCTCCAAAAGGGCTGAACACGCTGATTGCAAGCGGCGACGTGTATATAAGGGCGAAGGAACAGCTGCAGGAGATACCGGAGGCTGACGTGGTGTGCTACGGACTGTGGGAGGATCCGCAGCTGATGAAGAACCACGGGGTGTTCGTGGCATCGAGAAAATCGCCTGAGAAGCTGGAATTCATGATGCAGAAACCGAGTGTGGAGGAGATGGCGGCGCTGATGAAGGATTATCTGTTCATGATGGATATAGGCATATGGCTGCTGAGCGACAGGGCCGTGAAGCTGATGATGGATCGTTCGAAGGACGGTAACGGGGAGATGAAATTCTATGACATGTACTCGGAATTCGGTCTGGCTCTTGGTGAGAAGCCGAGAATTGAGGACAGGGAACTGAACAGCCTGAAGGTGGTGGTGCTGCCGCTGCCGGGAGGGGAATTCCATCATTACGGAACGAGCAGGGAGATGATTTCATCTACGCTGACGGTGCAGAACTGTGTGATGGATCAGAGGGCGATAATGCATCATAAGGTGAAACCGCATCCGGCGGCTTTCGTACAGAACGCGGTGATAAACATTGGTCTGACGGAGAAGAATGCGGAGATATGGATTGAGAACAGCTTCGTAGGCAAGGAATGGAAACTTACGAGCAGAAATATAATTACGGGCGTACCGGAAAATGACTGGGCTTTGTCGCTTGGTGAAGGTGTGTGCATAGACGTTGTGCCGATGGGCGAAAAATCGTATGTGGCAAGGCCTTACGGATTTGAGGACAAGTTCAAGGGAGACATGAGGGATGCCTCTACCCTGTTCATGGGACGTCCTGCCGCACAATGGCTGGAGGAAAGGGGGCTGAAGGCTGATGACATAGCGGGAAGCACGGACTTGCAGAGTGCGGAGATTTTCCCTGTGACGGACAATATAGATGATCTGGGCTGTGTATTGGCGTGGATGACATGTAAGGCTGATGATGTACGAGGAAAGAAGATATGGACGGAGGCACGCAAGATGTCTGCCGACGGCATATCGGCATATGCAAACCTGAGAAGACTGACAGCACAGCGGAAGGCTTTCAGAATGGAGAACCTGGTGACTCTGGCCAAGAACCATGAGAGAAGTGTGTTCTATCAGATGGATCTGGAACAGGCGGCAGAGGATTTTGCAAAGGGTGGAATGGATCTGCCGGAGAAATTGCCGGAGGATACGCTGCTGCTGAAAAAGATAGGCGACGGTATGTTCCGCGCAAGGGTGATGGAGATTAAGGGTAACCCTGAGGCGAAGGCTATGGAGGACAGGGCTTTCGGACTGATGCGCGCGGGACTGACGGGTGTGATGGATCTGAGACAGAGACCGGCGATGGCTGTGTATGCGGATCAGATAGTATGGGGACGCAGCCCTGTGAGGATTGACCTGGCTGGTGGATGGACTGACACTCCGCCTTTCAGCGTGATGGAGGGCGGCAATGTGGTGAACATAGCAATAGAACTGAACGGACAGCCGCCTTTGCAGGCTTATGTGAAACCGTCGGACAATTATAATATTATACTGCGTTCCATTGATCTGGGGGCTGCGGAGGTGATTACTTCGTACGAGGAGCTGAGGGATTTCAGGAAGGTGGGCTCGCCTTTCTCCATTCCTAAGGCGGCTCTGGCTCTGGCAGGATTCCTGCCGGAATTCTGCATGGATGCTTATGCTTCGCTGGAGGAACAGCTGAAGGCGTTCGGCAAGGGTATTGAGGTGACTTTGCTTTCTGCGGTTCCTGCGGGTTCGGGACTGGGTACAAGCTCTATACTGGCGGCTACTGTGCTGGGGGCTCTGAATGATTTCTGCGGACTGAACTGGGACAGACAGGCTATCGGCAACAGGACTCTGATTCTGGAACAGATGCTCACTACGGGCGGCGGATGGCAGGATCAGTATGGCGGAGTGCTGCAGGGGGTGAAACTGCTGCAGACGGCTCCGGGATGGAAGCAGGAACCTGCGGTGAAGTGGATGCCGGACTATATATTCAGGAATGAGGAGTATGCGAAGTGTCATCTGCTGTATTACACGGGTATCACGCGTACGGCAAAGGGTATCCTGGCGGAGATAGTCAAGGGTATGTTCCTGAACTCGGAAAAGCATCTGAGGATTCTGGATGCGATGAAGGGGCATGCGCTGGAGATGTATGACGCCATTATAAGGAATAACTTCGATGGTATGGGACGTCTGGTAAGGAAGACATGGCAGCAGAACATGGCTCTGGACAGCGGTACCAATCCTGAGGCGGTGAGAAGGATGACCGCGATGATAGACGACCTGTGTCTGGGATATAAGCTGCCGGGTGCAGGCGGAGGCGGATATCTGTATATGGTGGCAAAGGATCAGGAGGCGGCTGCCAGAATAAGAAGGATTCTGAACGAAAACAGGATGAACGACAAGGCGAGGTTTGTGGATATGAGACTTTCGGACAGGGGGCTGGAGGTGAGCAGGAGCTGATGATAATTAAGAATTAAAAATTAAAAATTAAAAATTAAAAAGGGGACAAGGCTTCAGTTACAAGGGGACAAGGTTATACATACGGTCAACGGAGTTAAAGCCTCGTTAACTTGTCAACTAGTAACTAGTCAACTAACAACTAAAAACTCAAAATCATATGAAAAGGAATATCGCGGTGGCAGGAACAGGTTATGTAGGACTGTCAATAGCAACATTGCTGGCACAGCATCACAGGGTGATGGCTGTGGATGTAATACCTGAAAAGGTAGAAAAAATTAATAACCGTATTTCACCTATACAGGATGATTACATAGAGAAGTATCTGGCAGAAAAGGAACTGGATCTGACTGCCACACTGGACGGTGAAGCGGCATACAGGGATGCGGACTTTGTGGTGATAGCGGCTCCTACAAACTATGATCCGGTGAAGAACTATTTTGACACCAGTCATGTGGAGGAGGTTATCGACCTGGTGAGAAGTGTTAACCAAAAGGCTGTGATGGTGATAAAGAGTACTATTCCGGTGGGATACTGCGAAGGACTGTACAAGAAGTATGGAAGGGATCTGAAACTGCTGTTCTCGCCTGAGTTTCTGCGTGAGAGCAAGGCGCTGTATGACAACCTCTACCCCAGCCGTATAATAGTGGGATGTCCGAAGGAGGAAGTTTGTGACCATGCGGAGGAACTGAAAGAGTCTGCAAAGGCTTTTGCGGGTCTGCTGCAGGAGGGTGCGCTGAAAGAGAATATCGACACTCTGTTTATGGGACTGACTGAAGCTGAAGCGGTGAAGCTGTTTGCAAACACTTATCTGGCACTGAGGGTTTCGTACTTCAACGAGCTGGACACTTACGCTGAGATGAAGGGGCTGAACACTGTGGATATAATAAACGGTATTAGCCTGGACCCGAGAATAGGCAATCACTATAACAATCCGTCGTTCGGATATGGAGGTTACTGTCTGCCTAAGGATACTAAGCAGCTGCTTGCCAACTATGCGGATGTGCCGGAGAACCTGATTCATGCGATAGTGGAATCGAACCGTACAAGAAAGGATTTCATTGCGGATCAGGTGCTGAAAATGGCGGGATATTACACTGCGAACTCGCAATGGAACATGGGCAACGAAAAGAACGTGGTTATCGGTGTATATAGGCTTACAATGAAATCGAACAGTGACAACTTCCGACAGAGCTCTATTCAGGGCGTGATGAAGCGTATCAAGGCGAAAGGTGCTACGGTAATAATATATGAGCCGACATTGGAGGACGGAACAACTTTCTTCGGTTCGAAGGTGGTGAACGATATGGAGGAATTCAAGAGACTGTCCGGGGCGATAATAGCGAACAGATATGACTCGTGTCTGGACGATGTGAAACAGAAAGTCTATACAAGGGATATCTTCAAAAGGGATTAACAGTTTTTCTTAATATAAAGAAAGAAAATTGCCTATAAAAATAAAAAAATGTCTGTTTTTTTATTCTAAGACAAAATAAGTTATAACTTTGCGGCATCAAACATATACTAATGATTATGAAAAAAGTAATTTTGACTATTGTAGCTGCTGCATTTGCAGGATTTGCAGGTGCACAGGAAAAGGTAACAGTGGGGAATAAATTTCTGGACAATTGGTATTTCGGTATAAACGGAGGATGGGAACATCAATTGGGAGAAACTTATAAAAACTCAGACAGAAACGGAGGTTTGGTGGGCTTTGAGCTTGGCAAACAGGCCACTCCGGTATTGGGAGTTTCATTCCAGGCATTGACAGGTTTCAACACTACTTACAGCGTAAATGCATTCGACGAACTGCAGTTCTTGATTAACGGTAAGGTGAACTTCTCAAACCTTCTGCTTGGCGCAAAGGAAGAACCGAGACTGTTTGAAGTGGAAGGTTTCCTTGGTGTAGGTGGAGGAAGAGAATTCTTCGCTGCAAGACAGAGAGATGATAATAACTACTTCCTTTACAGAGCTGGTTTGAGCCTTAACTTCAACATGGGCAAGGAAAAACAGTGGACTCTGAGCGTAAGACCGGCACTGGTGACAAAACTTGGTGACAGCGATCCGAGAAATACTAACTTTGAACTTATGGCCGGTTTGGTTTATCACTTCAAGAACTCCAACGGAAAGCGTTATCCGTCAGTGATGATGGCATACAGCCAGGCTGACGTGGACAGACTGAACGGAGAAATCAACGACATGAGAAGAAGAAATGAAGGTCTGGAAAAAGAAGTGGCTGACGCCAAGAGAAAGAACGAAGACCTGGTAAGCGCACTGAAGGATTGCAACAAGATTGCCGAGACTGCCAAACAACAGAATTTCGACAAGTCTATGGAACCTGTAGTTTCATTCAGACAGGGTAAGGATATGGTGGATGCACAACAGCTTTCAAACATTGAAAACATTGCAAACTACATGAAGAAATATCCTGAAGTGAAACTTGACGTGAAAGGATATGCTTCACCTGAAGGTAATGCGCAGTTCAACCAGAAACTGTCTGAAAGACGTGCAAACACTGTCAAGGAAATCCTGGTGAACAGATATGGCATTGAAGCTGACAGAATAACTGCAACCGGTATGGGTGTAGGTGACAAGTTCAGCAAACCAGAAATGAACAGAGCTATCATAGCTACTTTCAGCAAATAATTCTCCTGATGAGAACTCTATAATATAATAAATACGCCGGATTCTAAATACTTCTAAAAAAGGTCTTTACAATCCGGCGTTTATCTTTCCGATAAAGGTATCTTGCCTACTTTAATTTCTATTACTTCTTAACTTCTATAATTCTAAAATCAAACACATGGTAAATTCAAGCAGTTACGATAAATATCTGAATACGGTACTCATAGCTTTCGAGACATTGCTATGCGGTGGCCTGTTTCTGGTATATATAAAACTGACACAAGATACAAACTATGAAAAGGTTATGATATCGCCCACTATACAGGTGGCGATGATGGTAATGCTGATTTATGCAATCTGTGCTTCTATAGTGGGAGTGGTATTGTTTAAAAGAAAAGTTCTGGCATATGAAATTATATCGAAGGTGTTCAAGACTGTATGCCTGTTCGGAATATCGTCAGTTTATATTCTGAGGTACGGACACTTTATGGATTCATGGTCATACATGTATGGCATTTATATATTATCTGTAATGATACTTCTGTTTGCGGAAAGACTTACATGGAGATTCCTGATAAAAAGATACAGGACGCGGGGTGGAAATCTGAGATTCGTAGTCCTGGTGGGAAGCAGCAGAAGCATGAGGGAACTGTATGATGAGATAGTAAGTCAGGGCTGGGCCGGTTATAATGTTCTGGGATATTTCGACTATGAAAAGAATGAATTGATGCCTGAGGGGTGCAGGTATCTTGGAAAGCCGGATGAATTGGAGGATTTCATAAAGAATAACAGAAACGTGCACTATCTGTATTGTGGATTGAGAGATAATCACAGCAAGGACATTGTTAACATCATAACTCTGTGTGAAAACAATATAATAAGGTTTTTCAGTGTCCCGAACATGCACAACTATCTGCAGAACAAGGTTTATCTGGGTTTTATGGGGAACGTGCCTATATTGAAGCTGAGAGAGGATCCGATGTCGAGAATAGGAAATAAGTTGCTGAAAAGGGCTTTTGACCTGGTGTTCTCCACTCTGTTCTTATGTACGGTATTCCCTATCGTACTGATTATAGTGACTATTGTGACGAAAATCACAATGCCGGGACCGGTGTTCTTCAGACAAAAAAGAAACGGACTGAACGACAAGGAATTCTACTGTCTGAAATTCAGAAGCATGAAGGTGAATGCCGATGCGGACAGGCTGCAGGCCACAAAGGATGACCCAAGAAAGACAAAATGGGGAAACATAATGAGAAAAACGAATATAGACGAGTTGCCGCAGTTTATCAATGTATTCATGGGCGACATGAGTGTAGTGGGCCCTAGACCGCACATGCTGAAGCATACGATAGAATATTCGAAACTGATAGACAAATATATGGTGAGACATCTGGTGAAGCCGGGAATAACGGGATGGAGCCAGGTGACAGGTTACAGAGGGGAAACAAAGGAGCTGAAGGATATGCAGGGAAGAATAAAGGGGGATATATGGTACATAGAAAACTGGTCGTTCTGGCTGGATCTGTACATTATATACAAAACTGTGGCAAATGTGTTTAAGGGCGAAGAAAAAGCTTATTGATATATAGAATGTAAACGCAGGTGAGACGAATACTCCACCGGCGGAGATGAACGGGCAGGAACATTCCTGCCCGTTTTGTCATTAAATATGGGGGCATGTTTTGATTTCTTATGTTAAATAAGTATCTTTGCAACGGTTATTCAAAAAAACAGAACATATAAAAATATTTCATGAGAAAACATTTCGTATATGCAGCGTTCTCAATCCTAATGATGGGAGCACTTCCGGTTTTTGCCCAGTCGGGCATGACTGACTCGCAGGTGATACAGTACGTTCAGGACGGTATGAAACAGGGTAAAAGTCAGCAAAAGCTGATGATGGAACTCACTGCCAAGGGTATGACCCAGGAACAGGCCCTGAGACTGAAGAAAATGTATGAGTCGGGACAGATAAGCAACAGCAGCGGCATTTCGGACAGGATAAGCGCCAACAGCAGGATGAGACAGGGGAAACTCAACGGTGACGAGCAGTCCAACATAAAGGGATACAACAAGATGCAGCTGGGAATGCTGAACGACTCGACAATGTATAATCCGGACATGTTTATCGCAGTGGATGAATACGGAAGGCCTATCAAACCGGTGAAACCGGAAGACCAGGTGTTCGGAAGAAATATCTTCACGAACAAGAACCTGTCGTTCGAACCGGACATGAATGTGGCGACTCCGCAGGATTACAGACTTGGACCGGGGGATGAAATCATCATAGACATATGGGGTGCCAGCGAGAACTCGATAAGACAGGAAATCTCGCCTGACGGTTGCATCACCATACCGGGACTGGGAATGATTTCGCTGAACGGACTGAACATAGCCGATGCAAGGGAATATCTGAAGAGTGAACTGAGCAAGATATATGCGAATGAGGGAAACCAGATACAGGTGACACTGGGAAATACAAGAAGCATTAAGGTGAACGTGATGGGTGAAGTGATGGTGCCGGGCACCTATACCCTGTCGGCTTTCGCATCGGTGTTCCATGCTCTGTACAGCGCAGGAGGTATAACCGACCTCGGCAGCCTGAGAGACATCAGGGTGGCAAGAAACGGAAACACGGTGGCCAACGTTGACGTGTATGAATATATACTGCAGGGAAAGACTGAGGGTAATATCAGTCTGCAGGAAGGTGACGTTATCATAGTTCCTACATACGAGGCTATTGTTAAGGTGGAAGGCAAGGTGAAAAGACCTATGAAGTATGAGATGAAGAGTGACGAAAGCATCTCTACCCTGCTGAAATATGCGGGATTCTTTGCTGCAAATGCATACAAGAACAGCGTAAGAGTGGTGAGACAGGAAGGAAGACAATTCTCTGTAGCTACTGTAGATAGAAATGATTTCGCTTCGTTCAAGGTAATGGACGGTGATGTGGTGACTGCCGACTCGATTATCAACAGATTCTCGAACAAACTTGAAGTGGTCGGTGCGGTTTACAGACCGGGGATATACGAGTTCTGTGATAACATAAACACTGTGAAGGAACTGCTTACTCAGGCTGACGGGCTGCTGGGTGATGCATTTACAAACCGTGCGGTACTGTACAGACAGCGCGAGAACCTGACAAGCGAAGTGCTTTCGGTGGATGTGAAAGGTATAATGAACGGTACGGCTCCTGACGTGGAACTGAAAAATAACGATTTGCTGTACATCCCGAGCATTCACGATATAAAATATGCCGGTGACGTTTATATTTCGGGAGAGATAAAGAATCCGGGTATATATCCTTATTCGGACAATATGACTTTGGAAGACTTCGTGATTACTGCAGGAGGACTGAAGGATGAAGCTTCGCTGGTGAGAGTGGATGTGTCAAGACGTATAAAGGACAACAAGGGAACAGAGGTGACTGAGACCGTGGGACAAAACTTTACATTCGGACTGAAGGACGGATTCATAGTGGATGGAGAACCGGGATTCGTGCTTGAGCCGTATGACCAGGTATTCGTGAGAAAGAGTCCGGGATACAGCATACAGAAAAACGTAAAGGTGAACGGAGAAGTGCTGTACGAAGGTGAATATAGCCTGAACTTCAAGAATGAAAGATTGAGCAGCCTGATAGAGCGTGCAGGAGGTATAACTGCATTCGGATATGCAAAGGGTGCGAAACTGACCAGAGTGGCAAACGATGACGAAAAGAAAAGAATGGAGGATGTGCTGAAGCTGATGAGAAGAGAGCTTGGCGAAGGGCTGACAGACTCGCTGAAACTGGAACTGGACAGTGTATTTACTGTAGGTATCAATCTGGAGGAAGCTTTGGCTAAGCCGGGAAGCAGCGCAGACATTGTACTGAGAGAGGGTGACGTGATAAGCGTTCCGGAAATGACATCGACAGTGAAGATAAACGGTGCGGTGATGATGCCTAACACAGTGACATATATGGACGGAGAGAACGTGAAGTACTATCTGAACCAGGCAGGAGGTTACTCGCAAAGCGCAAAGAAGAGCAAGAAATTCATTATCTACATGAACGGCCAGGTGGAAAGGGTTAAGGCAAGAAGCAAGAAGGTGGAACCGGGATGCGAGATTGTAGTGCCGAACAAGGTGAAGAAGAACAGATTCGGAGACATAATGGGATATACCACTTCGCTGGCCTCACTGGCTATGATGGTAGCTTCTATTGCGAATCTGGTTAAGTAAACCGGCCCCTAGTAACTGGTTACTATTATCCAGTAACTAATTTCTAGTCAACTTAAAAACTTAAGAACTGAAAATGGAAGATATACAGAAACAAAAGAATATGCAGGAACAGGAAATAGATCTGATAGAACTGGCAAAAAAGGTCTGGGAAGGAAGAAAACTTGTACTGAAAGCCTGCGGATGGGCAGTGCTGGTAGGACTTGTAGTTGGATTCAGTATCCCTAAGGAATATACAGCCAATGTGACACTGGCGCCGGAAGCAGCAGCAGGAGGAAGGTCAGTAAGTGGAGGATTGTCGGCATTGGCAGGAATGGCAGGAATCAATCTAGGTGCATCGCAAACTGCAGATGCCCTATCTCCTGAACTATATCCGGATGTCGTAAAATCAATTCCTTTTTCTATCGAATTGTTCGATATCAAAGTGACAGACGAAGATGGAGAACTGAATACAACTGTGTATGATTACCTGAAGGAACACCAGAAAAAACCGTGGTGGGGGTATGTAATCTCTGCACCTTTCAAGGCCTTGGGATGGGTAATGAAGACCATAAAAGGAGAAGAGGAAGAAGCAGAAACCAATACAGTTGACCCTTTCAAACTGACAAAGGACCAGAATGAAATAATTAAGGCGTTGGGAGAAAGGATTTCAGTGCAGGTAGATAAAAAGACTTCGGTGATAAATATTTCAGTGACTATGCAGGATCCGCTGATAGCAGCAACGCTGACGAATGAGGTGATGGAAAAACTGCAGGACTATATCACAGAATACCGAACAAACAAGGCAAGGAAGGATCTGGAATATACTCAAAAGCTGTACGAAGAAAGCATGCAGAGCTATCATGAGGCACAGCAGGAATATGCCGCATATATGGACAGAAACCAGAATGTTTCGCTGAGAAGTGCTCAGACACAGCAGGAAAGGCTGAGAAACGAGATGGAACTGGCATTCAACGTATATAACCAGACAGCTCAGCAGCTGCAGGTGGCAAAGGCAAAGGTGCAGGAAGACACTCCGGTATATACAGTGGTAGAGGCAGCTTCGGTGCCGCTTAGAGCGTCTAAGCCTTCGAAACCGATGATTCTGATAGGTTTCGTATTTCTGGCAGGTGTGGGATCATGCGGATGGATACTGTTCGGAAAGGATCTGATAAATTCTTTTAGAAAATAATTATATATAGGGGTGAAAATAGAAGTTTTACCCCTTTTTTACTGTAACTTATATACATTATAACAGACTGAATGAGAAAAGTAGCATTGATTACAGGTATTACGGGACAAGACGGTTCATACCTGGCAGAATTTTTATTGGAGAAAGGATACGACGTACACGGAACTATCAGACGCTCGTCTGTGGATTACAGAGAAAGAATAGCACATCTGGAAGGAAAACCTAACTTCCATCTGCACTATGCGGATCTGGGAGACTCGATGAGCATCATGCAGGTGGTGAGCAAGGTACGCCCTACTGAAGTATATAACCTGGCTGCACAGAGCCATGTGCAGGTGTCGTTCGACTCGCCTGAGTTTACAGCTAATGTGGATGCAACAGGTGTGCTCCGTGTACTGGAGGCTGTGCGTCTGTGCGGACTGACTGACAGCTGCCGCATATATCAGGCATCGACATCGGAACTGTATGGAAAGGTGGAGGAAGTGCCACAGAACGAGAATACTCCGTTCCACCCCTACTCGCCTTATGCAGTGGCAAAGCTGTACGGATTCTGGATTGTGAAGGAATATCGTGAGGCTTACAACATGTTCTGCTGCTCGGGTATCCTGTTCAACCATGAGAGCGAACGCCGCGGCGAGACTTTCGTGACAAGAAAGATTACTCTGGCTGCCGCACGTATTGCACAGGGTAAGCAGGAGAAGCTGTATCTGGGTAATCTGGACTCGCTGCGTGACTGGGGTTATGCGAAGGACTATGTGGAATGTATGTGGCTGATTCTGCAGAACGACCAGCCTGAGGACTTCGTAATCGCTACAGGCGAACAGCACAGTGTAAGGGAATTCTGCTATTATGCATTCAAGCGTGCAGGTATAGAACTTGAATTCAAGGGTGAAGGTATTGACGAAAAGGGTTACGACAAGGCTACAGGAAAGTGTCTGGTAGAGGTGAGCGAAGATTTCTACCGTCCTACCGACGTGGTGAACCTGTGGGGCGACCCGACTAAGGCGAAAGCAAAACTGGGATGGAACCCGACAAAGACAAGCTTCCAGGAACTGGTGAACATCATGGTGGATGCCGACATGGCGAAAGTGGCTGTGGAAAGACATAGCGAGGTGGTGAGAACTAATCTTGCGGAGTATCTGGAGAAGGGAATAGTAAAATAATTAATAATTAAGAGTTAAGAGTTAAGAATTAAGAGTTAATAATGAGTTATTTAATTTTTAATTCTTCATTGATATAACCGTGGATAAAAACAGTAAAATATATGTGGCAGGACACCGCGGACTGGTGGGCTCTGCCATCTGGAACAATCTTCTGCAAAGGGGATATACAAATCTTGTGGGAAGGACTCACAAGGAACTGGATCTGCTGGACGGGGTGGCTGTGAAGAAATTCTTCGACGAGGAAAAACCGGATGCGGTGATTCTGGCTGCCGCTCATGTGGGCGGTATAATGGCGAACTCTATCTACAGAGCTGACTTTATATACAACAATCTGCAGATACAGCAGAACGTGATAGGCGAAAGCTTCCGTCACGGGGTGAAGAAACTGCTGTTCCTGGGAAGTACATGTATCTATCCGAGGGATGCGGAACAGCCGATGAAGGAGGAAGTGCTGCTCACCTCACCTCTGGAATATACCAACGAACCGTATGCGATAGCAAAGATTGCGGGACTGAAGATGTGTGAGAGCTTCAATCTGCAGTATGGTACAAACTATATAGCGGTGATGCCGACTAACCTGTATGGTCCGAACGATAATTTCGACCTGGAAAGAAGCCATGTGCTGCCGGCCATGATAAGAAAGATCCATCTGGCAAAATGTCTGATGAACGGCGATATGGAGGCTGTAAGGGCTGACCTGAAGAAGCGTCCGGTGGAAGGTGTGGACGGAAATTCTCCGGAAGCTGACATCATAGCAATTCTGGCAAAATACGGCATCCACAATGACCACGTGATGCTGTGGGGCTCGGGAAAACCGATGAGAGAGTTCCTGTGGAGCGAGGAAATGGCAGACGCCAGCGTGCATGTGCTGCTGAATGTGGATTTCAAGGACACTTATAAGGAAGGTGACAAGGATATCAGAAACTGCCATATCAATGTGGGTACGGGCAAGGAACTGAGCATTCACGACGTGGCAATGCTTATCAAGAAGGAAATAGGTTTCGAAGGGGAAATAAGATGGGATGCATCGAAGCCGGACGGCACGATGAGGAAACTTACGGACGTGACGAAACTGCATAACCTGGGATGGCACCACAAAGTGGAAATTGATGAAGGTGTGCACAGAATGTACAAATGGTACACGGAACAATAACGGAATGGACAATGGCGGGATGTCAACTGATGATGTCCCGCCATTTTTATATATAATATATATCTAAACAAAAATGTAACGGAATGATGTAATTATAAATATGTATTCACAATTAAAAAGATTTTACTTGTATTTTTTTCCTATTTATTGGATGTTTTCGCTATATTTGCAAAGTATTATTAATATGAGTATGCATAATCTTTGTGTATTCGTAAAAAATATTAATGATGTAAATTTTGTCTGATATAAAAATATAAACTAGAAGTATGGAAAAAAATTTCAAGAATCATGCAGTTGTGGGTATGTGTGCCCTGGGACTGATTGGTCTTAATTCATGTCTGAAAGTCGATGAGACTTATGACCTGGACAAGGACTTTGATATGACTATTACTGTTGGGGGAGATTTGACGGTTCCGGGAAGCAGTACAGAGAAAATTGTATTAAGCGACCTTCTTGATCTGGAAGATAACAGCGTGATTAAAGTAAATAATTCAGCGGGTGACTATTATCTGGTGCAGGATGGGGAAACAAGCTCCACGGACGTAAAAGTACCGGAAGTTGATATCAACATGACGAACGGTTTCAAGGGTGTAAGCCAGACTTTCAACATTCCTGCAGGAATTGGCAGCGATATGCCTGAAAAAAACATAGAATTTAAAGACAATATCGAAATAGACGTTAACGAAAACGGCATTACATCCGACATCAAGAGTATAAGCAATGCGGAGACTTCATGCAGAAACACATATCTGGTATTCTCGAAAAATACAAACCAGATAAAGGCAGTACTGGAAAACGGTTATACCATAGAGTTTCCAAACTATATTACAGTAAAATCAGAAAATGCCGACTGGACAGCAGAAGGAAATATCCTGAAGCTTACCAAGGCTGAAGGTATGGAAATATCAAACAACACCAAAATAAAATTCCAGATTGTAAATGTACAGTTTGACCAGAATGAGGCTGTCTTTACCAACAATGAAAATGAAAAAGACAACAACTCTGTACATTTTGGAGGAAATATCTCGCTGGACGGAAACGTTAAGGCTTCGGCACAGACAAATGAAGGCGGAAACTTCACTCTGTCGGCAAATGTGGAAGCTGAAAACATGGCTATAGAATCGGCAACTGCAGTGGTAGATCCTGAGGTTGACATAAAAATAGATCCTATAAGAATAGACGATATTCCTGACTTCCTGGCTGAAGAAGATGTGATTCTTGACCTTACAGACCCTAGGATTTACATTACAGTGACAAATCCGAGCCCTGTAGCCGTAAACATGGGTGCCGCACTGAGATCGTTTAAGGAAGGTAACAAAAAAGGGGAAGCTTATCTGCAGAATGTAAATATCCCGAAAGAATGTGAGAACTACGTAATCTGTGTAAACCAAAAAAGGGAAGAATGGGATACAACAGAGAAAATCATGTACAAGAAGGTTGAAGGACTGAGCGACCTGATAAAGAACATTCCGGACAGAATAGAAATAACAGACGTGGAAACAAGCGTGGTGCAGGAAGAAGTGACTATAGATCTTGACAAGAACTATACTATCGTTACTGACTACAGGGTGGATACTCCGCTGATGTTTGGCCCTGAAACAAAAATAACATATACTGAGGCTATAGACGGATGGGATGCTGACCTGGAAGATATGGAATTCGACAGAGTGGAAGCATCGATGAACGTGATAAACGAAATACCGCTGGGAGTGAGAATGACAGCAAAGGCCATCGACGTGAATGGCAATGTGCTTGAGAACGTGAAGGTGGATATGGATGTAGAAATCAAAGCCGGAGAAATCGGTGCACCGACAACTCAAAACGTGAACTTCACTCTGACAACTGAAGACGGCAGGATTGCAGGACTGGACGGTATAGAAATCTCTGTCGTGGCATCGGTTGACAACAGCGTAAGCGATGTTACACTGAACGAAAACCAGACTATGCAGTTTACTGAAATAAAACTGAGACTTGTAGGCGGTATTACTATGGATCTGAACTAATATTAAATGAAAAAGAAGATGAAGAATATAGCTAAATATATGATGGGAGCTGCCATGATGTGTGCAGCTACAGGGGTTTCTGCCCAGGCTCTTAACTCGGGATATTTTCTGGACGGATATCTGTTCAAGCATCAGCTGAACCCGGCACTGGAAAGCGACAAATCGTATTTCAGTATCCCGGTATTGGGAAACATGAATTTCGGAACAATGGGTAATGTGGGTATGGCAAACTTCATATACCCTACTGCCGGCAACAAACTGACCACTTTCATGAACAGCAGCGTAAGTGCCGAAGAGTTTCTCGGGGGACTGAGAAACATCAACAAGATGTCGCTGAACGTGAATACTTCAATCATCTCAATGGGATTCAGAGGATGGGGAGGTTTCAATACTCTGGATATAGGACTGAGATCGAGTTCTTCGGTATATGTGCCTAAGGATTTCTTTGAATTCATGAAGGTGGGACAGAGCGGACCTAATACCGTTTATGACCTGGGAAGCATGGGTATCTCTACTTCCAACTATGTGGAAATCGCCTTGGGACACTCAAGACAGATATTCGACAATCTGAGAGTGGGTGCAAAATTCAAGGTTCTGCTGGGCGGTCTGTATGCCAACATGAACCTGAGCAATACAAAAGTAACGCTGAGCGAAGACAAATGGGAAGTGATGGCCAACGGAGAGATGAATATCGCAATGGCCGGACTGAACGTTCCGACAAAAGAGGAAAGCGGTGCCGAATATACAGGTAACGAGGGTACGCTGGTGGATTTTGACAATATAGAAATGAACTCTCCGGGACTGGGAGGATTCGGTCTGGCATTGGATCTGGGTGCCACATACGAGGTGATGGATAATCTGACTGTATCGGCTGCCATCAAGGATCTGGGATTCATGAACTGGAGCAACAATACTTATGCTTCGACTAACAACGAGCCTTGGACTTTCGAAGGTTTCCATGACCTGTCGATGGATGAAGACAGCGAGAATTCATTTGACAACCAGCTGGACAAACTTTCGGATGACTTTGAAGACTATACCAACCTGCACAGAAGAAGCACAGGAGGAAAACTGAACAGAGCACTGGCTGCTACATTGAATTTAGGTGCGGAATATGCACTACCGATGTATGACAAACTTTCGTTCGGCTTCCTTTCTTCTACAAGAATCAACGGTAAGTATTCATGGAGCGAAGGACGTTTCTCGGCTAATGTTTCTCCTCTGAGCTGGTTTGAAGCAGGTATCAACTACGGTATCACATCGTACGGCAGCACAATGGGATGGATTGTGAACTTCCACCCTAGAGTAATGAGCCTGTTCGTAGGTATGGACTATATAGTAGGAAAGGTGAGCAAGCAGTATATTCCTCTGAACAACATGAATATGAACCTGAGCTTCGGTCTGAACGTGACTTTCTGATAATGAATATCGCATAATAAAAAAATAGCTCCTCAATTCCGAGGAGCTATTTTTTTATTCTACATACAGTACCAGTCCCTTGAGGTATTCACCTTCAGGATGGTATATATTGACCGGATGATCGGCCGGCTGTGTGAGCTGGTGCATGATGCGTACGCTTCTGCCACTCTGGGCTGCAGCAGTGAAGACTGCATTGCGGAAATCCTGCTTGCTTACTACCTGAGAGCAGGAGAAGGTGAAGAGGATGCCTCCCGGACGGATTTTCTCGAATGCCTTGGCATTGAGCTTGGTGTAGCCGCGAAGGGCATTGCGAAGGGCTCCGCGATGTTTGGCGAATGCAGGCGGATCGAGGATTATAAGATCGTACTCCCCTCCCATCCTGTCGAGATACTTGAAGGCATCTTCGGCAAAGGCTTCATGACGCTTGTCGCCAGGGAAGTTAAGCTCTACGTTGGCACGTGTGAGGTCGATAGCCTTGGATGAGCTGTCAACGGAATGGACAAGACGGGCTCCGCCTCGCATGGCGTAGAATGAAAATCCTCCGGTGTAGCAGAACATATTGAGGACGTTGCGGCCGAGCGAGTAGTGCTCGAGAAGGGCACGGTTGTCACGCTGATCGACAAAGAAGCCTGTTTTCTGACCTTTGAGCCAATCGACGTGGAAGAGAAGGCCGTTCTCCATTGCCACATTCTCTGTGCTGCCTCCGAGGAGGAATCCGTTCTCTGTAGATTCAAGATCGGCCTTGAAAGGGAGCGTGGTCTCACTCTTATAATATATGTTGCTGACGGTGTCGCCCATCACTTCCTTGAGTGCCTTGGCTATCTCGTGACGATAGACGTGCATTCCGGCAGAGTGTGCCTGCATGACGGCTGTATGGTCGTAGAGGTCGATGATAAGACCTGGAAGATTGTCGCCTTCGCCGTGTACAAGGCGGCAGGCATTGTTGGTCTCTGTTCCGATAAGACGGAGAGCCTGACGGAGGTTACGCGCAACGGTAAGACGGCGTACCCAGAAATCGTGATTGATCTCTTCTTTCCTGAATGTGAGCACACGTACGGCGATGCTGCCTATCTGATAGTGTCCGGAAGCTATGTACTGCTTGTCGGATGTATATACTTCAACTACCTCTCCTTCTTCCGGATTGCCCTCTACACGGGCTATGGCGCCGGAAAACACCCACGGGTGAAAGCGGAGAAGCGATTCTTCCTTCTTGGGTTTTAAATATACTTTGTTCATGTTATTCAATTAAAAATTAAGAATTAAGAATTAAGAATTAAAAATCAGCGATGCTAACCAATGGTCAACGAAGTTAATTAAGAATTAAGAATTAAAAATTAAAAATTAAGAACTAAAACTGATGACATCCGCCAATTATTAATTATTAATTTTTCATTATTCATTATTCAGCCTCTGATAAATCCTCAGCGTAGCCCATGCATCCGTAGCGGCATACTGTTGCTGTGCTTCGGTCAGGACGTCGGCTTCCCAGTTGGAAAGGCGCTGGCTCTTGGATATTTTCTCGCCGAAGAGTATGGCATATATCTTCTGGAGACTTTTTTCCTGAATGCCGAAACGGGATACATAGTCCTGGAGTTCAATCCAGTTGCCTACCCTCGGGTCCTTGTTGTTCGCACGTCGCAGCATGTTGAAATCGTCGCGGAGAGAGAGTCCTATCTTCAGGACATCGTTCTGCAGAAACTCTTCGAGGAAGTCCGGTATGCCGATACGGTTCAGCCTGAAAAGGAAGCATGTGTCGGATGTGGCAACCTGCAGAAGGGCTACACTGTTCACCTTTCCTTTCTTGAACGAGGGACGGGTTTCGGTGTCAACTCCCACTACGCTGCAACGGTTGAGATAGGCTACAGCCTTGCGGGCATCGTCCTCGGTGTAGATGATAATGATACGGCCGGGGAAAACCACTTTAGGCATTTCGGATATGAGTTTCTTGTCTATTGTGGGTTGGTAGTCTGTCATGTCTGTCCGTGTTTAGCATTCTGATTCTTCACCGTGATACTTTACATTGTGAAGGGCACGCATGACATTGACCAATGTACGTCCCCAGTAGGATGCGAACTGCTCGCGGCAACGCCAGAGGGCATCGTTCATAGTTCTGTCGAGACCCAGGCTATATACGCATACGAAATCTTTCAGCGGCTGGTAGATGTCTGCCAGGCCTTCAGAGATGTTCTGCTTGATAGGTGTGTCGCTGAATGCCATGTCATCAAGGAAAACCTCAAGATAGTCATCGTCAGGACCCAACTGTTCCGCTATCAGGCTGCGCAGATGTTCATAGTCGGTTTCTGTAACGAATGTCTCAGGCTCGATGTCGTCGAGAGGTTCGCAATCGGGAAGCAAGGATGCTTTCAGATAAAGCAGCGGAAGGAGCTTGAGACTGCGATCGACAAACTCGGAGGGCTGCATTTCGGGAGTACGTTCCAGAAAACCGCAAAACTCGGCGGCTACGGTAACGAACTCGACTGTGTTTGCATCGAAAATAGGTTGATTTGATGATTTCATTTGATTTAATTTGTCTGCTATTCTTTAAAATATATGTGCAAAGGTAGGAATTTTTTCTGTTTTTATTGTTTTTTGTTTACTGTTTTCATATCGTTTGTATTATCTTTGCATGAGTATTTTGTAAAACGGTAATTAACTGATATATGTTATGAGTACAAAAAAAGACAATAAAAAATCGAATATAAACTCTAAGGACAATAGTAAAAAGAAGATAAAATCGGCACTGAACGGAGAGACAGGACACTTTATAGGAGGACTGATATGTCTGATGTTCGGAGTGTATATGTTTCTGGCATTCACTTCGTTCCTGTCGGCAGGAGGAGCTGACCAGAGTGTGACGGCGGTGAACTCGATTGGCGAAACGGAGGTGGTGCAGAACCATACGGGACCGGCGGGTGCCAGACTGGCGGAATTTCTGATAAACGACTGTTTCGGTATTCCGGCATATTTGATAGTGGTGGTGCTGCTTATCGCGGGTACGAAGCTGATGAAGGCATACAACTTTACGGTATGGAAATGGTTCCTGGGATGTATGAGCATAATGTACTGGCTGTCGGTGACACTGGGATTTGCTTTCGGAAAAGTGTTTGAGAATTCTTTCATCTACCCGGGAGGTATGCACGGGTATAATGTGTCTCTGTGGATAGAATCGTATATCGGAGTGCCGGGACTGATATTGCTGCTGCTGTTCTGCGGTATAATAATAGGTATTGCCATCAGAAGACAGACAATGGATGTGGTGAGAAAGGTTATACATCCGGATTTCAAGAAGAATGACAACACGACAGACAGCAACAGCGGGCCTAAGGCTGACGAGGAGACAAGGAATGAGGCGGTGGCAGTGGAAGAGGTGAAGGCTCCTGCCGAGGAAGAGACTGCGGCTGAAGACGAGAATGCTGAGGAAGCTGAAGAAAAGACGGCGGAAGAAAAGCCGAAATGGAGTGCAAGACTGATGCCGGGTGGAATATTGGGAAAACTGTTCGGAAAGAAGCATAAGGCGGCTGAAGAAAACGCAGGTGAGGATGATGCTGAAGAAGAGACTGCAGCTGAAGAGGAAAAGGCCGTGGAAGAGGATATCATAAATGTGGACTACGAGAAGAAATATGCCGAATTCAAGCATGAGAATGAGCCTGAACCTTATGCCGAGGAGGTTTACAGCGACGACGTAAACTATACAGACAACAGCATAGAGCTTCCGCTGGACGATGTTCCGGTGAATGCGAAAAAGATTATTGAGGCAGAGAACATGTCGAAACCGGCAAAGGCTGATGACGGGGGACCTGCTTTTGAGATAGAAGAGACTAAGGAAGAGGAAAAGGTAAGAGGCGACCTGAATGTTCCGTATAACCCGAGACTGGATCTGGAGCTGTATAAGTTCCCTACCCTGGATCTGCTGAAGACTTATCCTGACGACGGGCCGAGCATCGACATGGAGGAACAGAATGCCAACAAGAACAGGATTATCCAGGTGTTGAGAAGTTTCGGAATAGAGATTTCGTCGATAAAGGCTAATGTGGGGCCTACGGTGACGCTGTATGAGATTACTCCGGCTGAGGGCGTGAGAATATCGAAAATCAGAAATCTGGAGGATGATATAGCGCTGAGCCTTTCGGCACTGGGAATACGTATAATTGCCCCTATACCGGGAAAAGGTACGATAGGTATAGAAGTGCCTAACGCGAGTCCGAAAATCGTTCCTATGAGCTCTGTGCTGGCTAGCAAGAAGTTTCAGGAGAGTACTTACGAGCTGCCTATAGCGCTGGGTAAGACTATCACCAACGAGGTGTTCATGGTGGATCTGGCAAAGGCTCCGCATATGCTGGTGGCAGGTGCTACAGGACAGGGTAAGTCTGTGGGACTGAACGCCATCGTGACATCGCTGCTGTATAAGAAGCATCCGAGCGAACTGAAATTCGTGATTATCGACCCTAAGAAGGTGGAATTCGCCATCTATGCACCGATAGAGAAGCATTTCCTTGCAAAGCTGCCTGATGCGGAGGACGCAATCATCACTGACGTGACAAAGGTGGTGCAGACACTGAACTCGCTGTGTGTGGAGATGGATACGAGATATGACCTGCTGAAGAAGGCGGGATGCAGAAACATAAAGGAATATAATGCGAAATTCATCAACAGACAGCTTAATCCGGCAAACGGACACAAGTTCATGCCTTACATAGTGATAATTATAGATGAGTTCGGCGACCTGATAATGACTGCGGGAAAAGAAGTGGAACTTCCTATATGCCGTATAGCTCAGCTGGCACGTGCGGTGGGAATACATGCGATAATAGCAACCCAGAGACCGACAACGAACATCATCACAGGTACCATCAAGGCAAACTTCCCTGCACGTGTGGCTTTCAGAGTGGCATCTATGATGGACTCAAGAACTATTCTGGACAGACCGGGTGCACAGCAGCTTATCGGTAAGGGTGATATGCTTTATCTGCAGGGAAATGATCCGGTGCGTGTGCAGTGTGCATTTGTGGATACTCCGGAGGTGGAGAAGATTTCGGAATACATAAGCAAACAGCAGGGCTACCCTACCGCTTTCGAGCTGCCTGAATATGTGGATGAGAATGCGGAACCTAGCGGAGCTGCGGATGTTGATATGAACAGACTGGACCCTATGTTTGAGGAAGCTGCAAGACTGATTATTTATCATCAGCAGGGTTCTACTTCGCTTATACAGAGAAAACTGTCGCTGGGATATAACAGGGCGGGACGTATCATGGACCAGCTGGAGAGAGCGGGTATCGTGGGTCCGGCAAACGGCAGCAAGGCAAGAGATGTGCTGTGTATTGACGAGAATGACTTGCAGATGAGACTTAGTCAATTAAGGGCTAATAATTGATAATTAATAATTAAGAGTTAATAATTAAAAATTAAGAGCTGATAATCAAAAATTAGGAGCTGATAATGAATATAAGATATTTAACTGTAATATCATTATTGCTGGCTACGCTGCAATGCTTCGGACAGAAGGATGCGAAGGCAAGGCAGGTACTTGACGCCATGGCGGCAGAATACGACAAGGCGGCGGGTACGGAAATTGTGTTTGACGGCAGCGTGAAAGGGACAATAGCACTGAAAGGAAACAAATTCGTTCTGGACTGCGGTGGCATAAAAAGCTGGTTTGACGGAGAAACTCTATGGAGCTATGTGGAGGATAACGAAGAGGTGAACGTGTCGTCGCCTACGGCAGAGGAGATACAGTCGATTAATCCGTATGCCATGATAGGGATGTACAGGAACGGCTTCAACTACTCGTATGCAGGCACGAAGAGCAGAAGCGGAATGATGTGTAAGGATATAGTGCTGAGACCTGAAAAGAAGCAGGATATAAAGGAGATAACAATATCGGTGAACAACAGGATGCAGCCTGTGTATGTGAAACTGGAAAGCAATTCGGGCGATGCGCAGGAATTCACCGTGAAGGAATACAGGACATTGAACCTGGCGGACTCTTTCTTCAAGTTCGACAGGAAGAAATATCCGAATGCAGAGATTATAGATTTGAGATAGTAATATAAACATTAGTAACCAATAATAATTTTCAGTATGGCTACAGAACACGTGAAATGCCTGATCATAGGATCGGGACCGGCAGGATATACTGCCGCAATATATACAGGAAGAGCAAACCTCAATCCTGTACTTTATGAAGGACTCCAGCCTGGAGGACAATTGACAACTACAACTGAAGTGGAAAACTTCCCCGGTTATCCTGAAGGGGTGACAGGTCCGGTGCTTATGGACGACCTGAGAAAGCAGGCTGAGAAATTCGGCGCTGAGATAAGAAACGGTATCGTGACAAAGGCTGACCTGAGCAAGGCTCCATATACTTTCGAGGTGGACGGAGAAAAGGAAATTACTGCGGATGCGGTAATCATCTCGACTGGTGCTACTGCAAAGTATCTGGGACTGGAAGATGAAAAGAAATATGCAGGTATGGGCGTGAGCGCATGTGCCACTTGCGACGGTTTCTTCTACAGAAAGAAGAAAGTGGCTGTAGTGGGCGGCGGTGATACAGCCTGCGAGGAAGCCCTATATCTGGCAAGTCTGGCAAGCGAGGTGTATCTGGTGGTGAGAAAGCCGTTCCTGAGAGCATCGCAGATTATGCAGGAAAGAGTGATGAACCATCCTAAGATTAAGGTGCTGTTCGAACACAATGCAGTGGGACTGTATGGCGACAACGGCGTGGAAGGTATGCACGTGGTGAAGAGAATGGGCGAAGCTGACGAGGAAAGATATGACGTGGCTATCGACGGTTTCTTCCTTGCAATAGGCCATAAGCCTAACTCTGACATCTTCAAGCCATGGGTGAAGACTGACGAGGTGGGTTACATCATCACTGAAGGCAATACACCATGTACCGGAGTTCCGGGTGTGTTTGCAGCAGGTGACGTGGCTGACCCTCATTACCGTCAGGCTATTACAGCTGCAGGAAGCGGATGTAAGGCTGCTATTGAGGCGGAGAGATATTTGAATAAATGAAGAATTAATAATTAAAAATTAAAAACGAGTGCATGTCATCAATTTTAATTTTTAATTTACCTCCAGTTCTAAATTATTAATTGTCAATTGTTTATTGTCAATTATTAATTATTAATTATTAATTGTTAATTATTAATTACAAACATGAATTTATGGAAACGTTCTGCCGCCATGATAATATTCATAGGCGGTATGGCATCAGGCTTCGCACAGCAGATGCCGCCTATACCTACCGATCCGAATGTACGTATAGGAAAACTGGAAAACGGGCTTACTTATTACATCAGACACAACGAGCTGCCTGAGAACCAGGCCGATTTCTACATTGCACAGAAAGTAGGTTCTATTCTTGAAGAGGATAATCAGAGAGGACTGGCACACTTCCTGGAGCATATGTGTTTCAACGGTACGACAAACTATCCGGGAAACCTGCTGAGAGAGTATCTTGAGACTATCGGTGTGAAATTCGGAGCTAACCTGAATGCATATACATCAATAGACGAGACTGTGTATAACATCTCGAATGTTCCTGTGGCAAGAGAGACTGTGATTGACTCATGTCTGCTGATACTGCACGACTGGGCCAACGACCTGACTCTGGATCATGAGGAAATAGACAAGGAACGTAAGGTGATACACGAAGAATGGAGAACCAGAACAGGTGCCATGATGCGTATGTACGAAAAGGTGTTCCCTATAATGTTCAAGGACAGCAAGTATGCTTACCGTCTGCCTATCGGTACAATGGAAGTGGTGGATAACTTCCCTTATCAGGCTCTGAAAGACTATTATGAAAAATGGTACAGACCGGACCAGCAGGGTATCATAGTAGTGGGCGACGTGGACGTGAACAAGGTGGAAGAGAAAATCAAGAAGATGTTCTCCCCTATCGAGATGCCTGCAAACGCTGCTGAAAGAGTATATTTCCCTGTACCTGACAATGACGAACCGCTGATAGCCGTGGCTAAGGACAAGGAACAGCAGGTGCCTATCATATATCTGTTCTACAAGCATGAGGTTGTGCCTGATGAAATGAAGAACAATATGGGATATCTGGCAATGAACTATATGACTTCGATGATAAGCAATATGCTGAATGCACGTCTGTCAGAGCTTACTCAGAAGCCACAGCCTCCATTCATCCAGGCTTTTGCCGATGACGGTATCTATCTGCTGGCAAAGACCAAGGGTGCTTTCATGGGACTGGCTGTAGCCAAGGAAGACGGCATCATGACTTCTACGGAAGCGTTGATGACTGAAATAGAAAGAGTGAGACAGTTCGGATTTACCGCAAGCGAATATGCAAGAGCAAAGGCCGACTATCTGAGAAGTCTGGAATCGGCTTACAACGAAAGGGAGAAGATGAGAAACTCACAGTATGTGAACGAATATGTGAGACACTTCATCGACAACGAACCTATCCCTGGCATAGAGAACGAATATGCGATAATGAACCAGATTGTGCCTAACATTCCTGTAGATGCAATCAACCAGGTGGTAAAACAGATTATCGGAGAAAAGAACATCGTGCTGAGCGTGTTCTGTCCTGAGAAGGAAGGTATGAAATATCCTACAGAAGCTGAGCTGAAGGGAGTTATCGACAAGGTTAAGGCTGCAAAACTTGAAGCATACGTGGATAAGGTTTCAAACGAACCTCTGATGAAGGAACTTCCTGCAGGAGGAAAGGTTGTGAAAGAGGAAGCAGGACCGTTCAACAGCAAGATCCTGACTCTGAGCAACGGTGTGAAGGTGGTTCTGAAGAAGACTGACTTCAAGGCTGACGAAGTGAGAATGCAGGCTTTCAGTACCGGTGGTACTTCAATGTTCGACGACAAGGATGCAATTCAGTTCAAACTGATCAACCAGGTGGTAAGCCTGGGAGGACTAGGCAACTTCAGCGCAGTGGATCTGGACAAGGTGCTTGCAGGAAAGATGGCTTCGGCATCGGCATACGTAAACAGCCTGACTGAGGGTATAAGCGGTTCTTGCTCGCCTAAGGATATGGAAACAATGCTGCAGCTTACTTATCTGAGATTTACAGCTCCAAGAATGGATCAGGATGCTTTCGCATCGTTTATCAACAGAAACAAGGCTGCCCTGGCTAATGCTGAAGCTGACCCTAACACTGCTTTCGGCGACTCAATAAGCGTGGCTCTGTATAACAGACATCCTAGAGCTATAAGCGTGAAGGCTGAGACTCTTGACAAGATTGACTACAACAAGGTGATGGAACTGTATAAAGACAGATTTGCTGACGCAAGCGACTTTACTTTCATCATGGTGGGCAACATTGACGAGGCTACAGCTACTCCGCTGATAGAAAAATATCTGGGCAGTCTGCCTTCGACAAAACGTAACGAGAAATTCCGCGACGTGAACCCTGACATCAGAAAGGGACTGTATGAAAACAACTTCACAAGAGAGATGGAGACAGCCAAATCGTCAGTTCTTATGGTGGCAAGCGGAAAATGCAAGTATGACCAGAAAAATGTGGTGCTGATGAGCATGATGGGACAACTGCTGAACATTCTATATACACAGACTGTGAGAGAGGATGCAGGAGGTACATACGGTGTGTCATGCAACGGCTCTGTAAGCAAATATCCTGAAGCTGAAGGTGTGTTCCAGATATATTTCGACACTGATCCGCAGCGCAGACCTCAGATGGTGGAACTGATAAACAAAGGTATCAGCGACTTCATCGCACAGGGTCCTAAGACTGAAGACCTGAACAAGGTGAAAGAATATATGCTCAAGACATATCAGCAGAACCAGAAGGAAAACTCTTACTGGATGGGAATTCTGAACACCATGTTGTGGGAAGGTGTAGATATGAACAAAGGATATGAAAACACCGTGAACGGAATTTCAATAGATGACCTGAAGAAATTCGCAAAAGACTTCTTCGGACAGAAGAACATGATTGAAGTGAGCATGAACTCGCCGGTGAAATGAGATTGACGGAATAGCCGAGAGGTGACCGTAAATATATATTGGAGACGATATACTACGAATTATGAGTGTATCGTCTCCATTTTTTTGTAATCAGGGGATATATTGTAAGAATAATGTTAAATTGTAACTAAATTGTGCAAACGGAAATCTTCCGAAAGGGAACTATTGACTACATTTGTATTGAAACACGTAAAAAAAGACATTATAAATGCCAGAAAAGACTCTATACAGAAAAATAATCCATGTAATGGCGGTGTGTATATCGGTACTGCTGCTGTCGTCGTGCGGAAGCCACAGGTTTAACTATGACTTCAGGGATCTGGCAGCTGCGGCCATCAGACTGGACATGGATATAGAGATGAACGACAACCACAAGCTGTACATCGAAGCTGCCGACTGGATAGGTACGCCATACAGGTACGGAGGCAAGACGAAGAAAGGTGTGGACTGCTCGGGACTGACATCGGCAATATACAAGACCGTGTATATGAAAAAACTGGGAAGAAGCGCGGAGGACCAGAGGAATGACGACTGCAGGAAAATCCTGAAAAGAAATCTGCGTGAGGGGGATCTGGTTTTCTTCCACAACGGAAAAAAGAAAAGAAAGGCATCGCACGTAGGGATATATCTGAAAAACGGCAGATTCATACACGCTTCGAGCAGTGTGGGAGTGGTGGTGAGCAGCCTGAACGAACGATATTACGAGAAGCATTGGCTACAGGGCGGAAGAGTGAAATGATATTAGGAAAAGATGGAGAATAACAGTAAGGTACATATTCCGGTCATTATAGCCGGCATGCTGATGATAGGTAACAATATTGCGGCACAGCAGTTGAACACTGACTTCAAGAAGGATTTCAAGAACGAAAAGACGGACAGTGAACTGAAACTGAACGAGGATGCCATAAAGCTGATCAAGTTTGATTTTATGCCTGAAATGAACAACGATGCGACAAAACCTCTTGAGGCACCGTTGAAGAAACCGTGGATGGAGTTCAAGGCCGATCTGGCAGTACCCAAGAGCCTTACAGACACCACGAAGGTGAGAAAGCCAAAAGGATATATAAGGATGCTTCCATACTCCATATGGACAAAATTCGGCGAAGATCCGGTGTATGACGTAATGGTGTTCGGCAAAAAAGAGAAGGATTATGAGATAACGTGGACATTCAATCCTTTCGGAGATGAAGAAGGCAATTACGGAAGGAGCATAGCTCCTTCGGCAGGTATGATAAGCGACGGGGTGATGATGAAAGGTGCGGGGGTGACTATAGGAAATCTTGACATACTGGGATTTATATACAACAACCTTACTCGAAGGGGAAGGATGCTGCAACATAACAGGAAGCATGCAAATGCATGGAAGACATATCAGACGTATCAGCCGTCGCTGGCTGACAGCCTGAAATTTCCGACATTCTACAACGGGATGACGATGCCTGTGTTCGACTACAGCAAGAACGGGAAAGATACGGCAATGACAGGGGATTTTCCTGTATTGTCGGACTCAGCAAGGGCGGAGATAGAGATGGTGATTGCATTGAGGAAAGACTCGCTGAGGAACGAGTATCTGGAAAAGGCGAACGAGGAAGCGGACAAGGAGAGAAAGCCTGACAGGGTGAGAAGGAACTTCAGATGGAACGTGAAAAAGGCCAAGGCAGCTAAGAAAATAAAGGATGAGGAGGAAAAGGTGAAAGCCATGGAGGAGAAGATGATTGAAGAACTGCCGGGAAGCATGGACAGCATCTATATCTATATGAGGAAAAAGGAAAAACGGGAGGCTGAAGAAAGAGCCGAACAGGAGAAGATAAGAAAGATGAGATACGGACTGGAATAAGCCGCGGGAAAAGAAATATGCCTTGTCGTCAGATTGAGAACGGCAAGGCATATTTTATGATATGTCGGGACATTTTCTTATTTCTTGAATATGAAATAGACTGCCAGGATAAGACAGCAGAATGCTGCAAGGTGGTTCCATTTCAGTTCCATCTTGAAGGCTATGACAGAGAATACGGTGAACACAACAAGTGTGATAACCTCCTGGATGACCTTGAGCTGCATGATATCGAACGGTCCCCCACTCTCGCGGAAGCCAAGACGGTTGGCAGGTACCTGAAGGCAGTATTCGAAAAATGCTATAGCCCAGCTGAAGGCTATCACTCCTATCAGCGGCAATGATTCAAACCAGCTGTATTCGCGCATCTTGAGATGGCCATACCAGGCAAATGTCATGAAAATGTTTGACAAAATCAGTAATAATACTGAGAAAATTCCATGTGATAACATATTGTGAGTTTTTTAAGTTTTCAGTTTACAGTTTCTCTACTACAGGCAGCATGTCTTCCTGGATGTTGTTCATACTGCTCCACAGGCTGTATCTTGCCTCGGGATTCATCTCTTCCAGACGGTGCAGCACTTCCTTCATGTCCGAGCGGTGGGAATCCTTCTCATAAGGACAATTCTTTATCTGCTTGCGGTATCCGCGGATACGAGCCATTTCTATCAGGTCCGACTCGTGTATCAGGCACATAGGGCGGATGACGGTCATATCGAACTTGCGCATCACCAGGCGTGGAGGCATGGTACTTATAGCTCCCTGAAACGTCATGTTCATCAGCAGTGTCTCAAGAATGTCGTCCATGTGATGACCGAGGGCAATCTTGTTGCATCCATGTTCCTTGGCTACGGTAAACAATGCCTTGCGTCTGTTCCACGAACAGAGGAAGCACGGCGACTTGCGTGTGTCTGTTGTAGGATCGAACGAGGTGGTGTAGGTGACGAACTCAACGCCAAGCGATTCTGCAAACTCGCGCAGGTACGTAGTGTCCGACTTGTATTCTATGTTGCTCATCTCCACATGTACCGCCATGACAGAGAAACGCGGCTTGAATATTCTGGAACGCATGGCAAGCAGTTCAAGCAGAGCCATGGAGTCCTTTCCTCCCGACAGTCCGACCAGGATCTTGTCGCCGTCGTTTATAAGTCCGTAATCAACTATTCCTTTCAGGAAACGCTTGTTTATGCGGTAGAGTGTCTTGTCTTCTTCAGTCTGTTTTGTCATAAATCATTTCAAAAAGCGGGTGCAAAGGTACTCATAAAATGTTTTTGTTCAGTCTTGTCCGTTATTTTTTTTACGTATATTCCTTGATTTATCATAAAAATACAGCCATGCTTTCCGGCAGGAACCTGATTACGCAAACATCCGGTATGAGTGGAAATATACTCCGCAATCGCAGATAAAAGCTTATGTCAAGCTGCATCAGCCTACTAAATAATTGAAGATAAATACCTGCTTTCGGATATTTTGATTATTTTTGTAGAAAGTTGATGAGAATATTAGTTTTTAATTCCTGATTGAATAGAATGATTTGACCACCAATCGGTTGATCACAATGATAAAACAAGAAAATATAAAAACAGATATATATGGATACAAAAATAAAACTGACTGCAATAGCACTATTGATGTTTTCTGCCAGTGCCGGAGCACAGACGCTTAGCCAGGCGCAGAGATGGTTTACACAAGGTGAATTCGAAAAGGCAAAACCGGTATTCAAGAAACTGGTGAAGCAATCGCCGTCGAACGCCAGCTATAACTTCTGGTACGGGGCATGCTGTTATGAGACGGGAGAGATGATGGAAGGACTGCCTTATCTGGAAAAAAGTGCGGCCAGAAAGGTGATAAACGCTTACCTGTACGTAAGCAAGGCTTATTATGACATGTACAGATATGAAGATGCTATAGAAAATCTGGAACAACATATCTACTGGCTGGAAAAAAAGAAAAGAGATACATCGGAAGCCGAAGAACTGATGACGAAATACAGGAAGGGTGAAAGACTGATAAGAAGCGTGGAGAACATTACGGTGATAGACAGTTTCGTGGTGGATAAACAGAGATTTCTTGACGCATATAAATTGAGCGAACAGGCCGGTACACTAAAAATGACCAATGACGGTAGCGGCAATGATGACGATATGACAGTGGAATTCATCAACGAGATGGGAGACAAAATGCTGCTCTCAGGAAAGGATGAAAACGGAAACAGCAAGCTGTATGCAAGCATGAAGCTGATTGACAGCTGGAGCAATCCGCAAAAGCTGAAAGGCATAAACGAAGACATGACAGTACTGAACTTCCCATTCCTGGACTCGGACGGTACAACACTTTATTTCTCGGCAAAAGGAGATGACAGTCTGGGAGGATACGACATATTCATTACGCGTGCCGACTCGGAAGAGAACTCATTCTTCAAACCGGACAACATAGGATATCCTTTCAACTCGAGGTTCAACGACTATATGTATGCCATAGACGATTATAACAATCTGGGATGGTTTGCATCGGACAGGTATCAGCCGGAGGGGAAAGTGTGTGTGTATGTGTTCGTGCCAAACGAATCGAAGATTACTTACGATTATGACGCTGTGGGTGAAGACAAAATGATTTCCCTGGCAAAACTTGATAATATAGCTCTTACACAAACGGACAACAACACTGTTGCCAGAGCAAAGCAAAGGCTTGCAAAGGTGATGTATGCCACAGAAAACAAGGCCAAGAAAGCTGATTTCACATTCATTGTGAATGACAACAGGACATATACATCGCTGAACGATTTCAGAAAGGCAAAAGCAAAACAGATGTTTCAGGAGATGACCAAAAAACAGAGTGACCTGAATGCCCTGGAAAAGGAACTGGGACAATTGAGAGAGAAATATTCGAAATCAAACCAGGCAACAAAAGCCTCAATGGCACCGGGAATACTGGATAAAGAAAAGAGGGTGAATGATTTAAGAGCCGAAATAGAAAGAATGTCAACTACGATAAGAAACATTGAACTTAAATAAATGCCTATGAAAGAATATTTTGCCCCTTCGGAACTTATTATAAATGAAGACGGATCGGTGTTCCATCTGCATTTGAAACCTGAACATCTGGCAGACAAGGTGATACTGGTGGGAGATCCGGGACGTGTGGCTACTGTGGCATCGCATTTCGACAGCAAAGAATGCGAAGTGGAAAGCCGGGAGTTCAGAACCATAACCGGTACGTACAAAGGTAAGAGAATAACCGTAGTCTCAACAGGCATAGGATGTGACAATATAGATATCGTGATGAATGAGCTTGATGCTCTGGCGAATATAGACTTCAACACAAGATATGAAAAGGAAAATCTGAAATCGCTTGAAATAGTCAGGATAGGAACGTGCGGAGGATTGCAGCCTTATACTCCTGTGGGAACATTCATCTGCTCTGAAATATCGATAGGTTTTGACGGATTGCTTAACTTCTACGAAGGACGAAACGCTGTCTGTGACCTGCCTTTGGAACGTGCGTTGCTGAATCATCTGGGATGGTGTGGAAATATGTGCTCCCCCGCCCCATATGCAATTCATGCCAACAAGGAGATGGTGGAACGCATAGCAGGCAAAGATATGGTGAGAGGTATTACTGTGGCTTGCGGAGGTTTCTTCGGACCACAGGGAAGGAAACTGCGGGTTCAGTTGGCAGATCCGCATCAGAATGAAAAAATAGAGACATTCGAATATGACGGACGAAGAATAACCAATTTCGAGATGGAAAGTTCGGCACTTGCAGGTCTGGCAAGACTACAGGGACACAAAGCTACGACGGTATGTATGGTAATTGCAAACAGAGTGGCAAAGGAAGCCAACACAGGATATAAAAACCAGATAGACGACTTAATAAAAACGGTATTGGAAAGAATATAATGGAAGAGAGTTTCAAGCAGGACAATATAGCCGGAAAGGAAGAAAAATATTTACACTTCCTTGAACAGTACTCGCATCTGATTGAGGGCGAGAAGAACATTATCAGCGTACTGGCAAATACTACTGCCGCACTGAAAGAGGCATTCGGCTTCTTCTGGATAGGTTTTTATCTGATAGAAGAAGGAGAACTGCACTTGGGACCGTTTCAGGGAAGTGTAGCATGCTATCGTATAAAAAAAGGAAGAGGTGTGTGCGGAACAGCATGGGCAGAAGCCAGGACGCAGGTGGTGGCAGACGTGGATCTTTTTCCGGGACACATTGCATGCAGTTCACTTTCACGGTCGGAAATAGTGGTTCCGATGATAAGTGGCGTGAATGTTGTCGGAGTTTTGGACATAGACAGTGACGAGCTGAATACTTTTGACGACACAGACCGCATATATCTGGAAAAGGTCGTGGGAATGATAGTAAAAAATTTATACTGATTTTATACAAATGAATATTCTATACACAGATGATACAATATGTGCCATAGCTACGGCACAGGGAGGTGCAATAGGTACTATAAGAGTTTCGGGAAAGGATGCCATAGCCATAACGGACAGGATTTTCAGTCCGATAAACGGGGCTCCACTAGACGGACGTAAAGCATACACACTGACATTCGGGCATATCATTGGCAATGAAGGCGAAATAGAGGATGAAGTGCTGGTGAGCCTTTTCCGCGGACCACATTCATATACGGGTGAAGACTCAACGGAAATATCATGCCATGGTTCATCGTATATCCTGCAACAAGTGATGCAACTGCTGATAAAGAACGGATGTCGTGCTGCAGGTCCCGGAGAATTCACTCAAAGAGCTTTCCTGAACGGCAAGATGGACTTAAGCCAGGCAGAGGCTGTGGCAGACCTTATAGCATCCACATCGGCCGCCACACACCGTATGGCAATGAACCAGATGCGTGGTGGATTCAGCAGAGAGCTGTCATCATTAAGAGAAAAGCTGCTCCATCTGACATCTCTTATGGAGCTGGAACTGGATTTCAGCGACCATGAGGAACTGGAATTTGCCGACCGTAGCGAACTTGCACAGATTGCATCGCAGGTGGAAGAAGTGATAACCGGTCTTGTACAGTCGTTCAGCGTGGGAAACGCGATAAAGAACGGTATCCCTGTAGCAATCATAGGTGAAACAAATGCTGGCAAATCTACCCTACTCAACGCCTTGCTGAACGAAGAACGTGCCATAGTGAGCGACATTCACGGTACAACACGTGACGTGATAGAAGACACTATGAACATTGAAGGAGTAACATTCAGATTTATTGATACGGCCGGAATACGTGAGACATCCGACGCCATCGAGACTATAGGTATAGAACGCAGTTTCCAAAAGCTGGATCAGGCCTCAATAGTACTATGGGTGGTTGACAGCACTGAAGCAAAAGCCCAGATAGATACATTAAAGGACAAGGTTATTCCACGATGCGAAGGCAAAAAGCTCATCCTTGTGATGAACAAATGTGATGTGACTCCCAACCATGATATAGTTGCGAAAGAAAATATATGTCTTGGTGAGGATGACTGCATGGAAACAATATCAATCTCTGCAAAAAACCGCAAGGGAATAGCAGAACTGCAAAAGCTTCTCGTAAAAGCGGCAGCATTACCCGAAGTGACACAAAATGATGTTGTGGTAAGCAACGTCCGTCATTACGAGGCTCTATCCCATGCCCTTGAAGCCATCCACCGCGTACAGGACGGAATGGCCATGGGACTTTCCGGTGATCTGGTAAGCCAGGATTTAAGGGAATGTCTGTTCCATCTGGCAGAAATCGTTGGTGGGGAGATAACTAATGATGAGGTGCTGGGGAATATATTTAGGAATTTTTGCATCGGCAAGTAGGATATTGTAATCAACTGCAACGAATTAGAACCAACTATAATGAAGTCGCTGATTTTCAGCGGCTTTTTTATTTTCCAAAAATCCAGCTATAAACAGTTGGATACTGTTGTTCACCATATTTTTCTACCGTATTTCTACCGCGGAACAATTAAGGGCTTTTGCCCGATGTCACACTGACGCATTTGTTGACGTGTATTGACAATGGTTTACGTGAGTAGACAAAAAGGGAAATTATCCAAGCTGTAAAAAGCTCATGTTTCACTAAAATATGGAGAATAACAAAAATGGAAGTAAAAAGAATCTGCCAGTGGTGCGGCAAGCCTTTCATGGCAAAAAAGACCACTACTAATTATTGTAGTCCGCAATGTTCCAAAAGAGGTTACAAACACCGCATGAAGGAACGTAGAATGGAAATGCGCGAATTTCAGGAAATGCTGGAGGTAAAGAACAAACTGGAGAGCCAGGAATACTTTACCTTTTCTCAAGCAGCCAGACTAATGGGAGTTTCTCGCCAGTATGTCTATAAACTGGTAAAGGAGGACAAACTTCGTGCATCAAGGCTGAGTTCAAGAATGTCGCTCATCAGAAGAACCGACATCGAACTTATGCTGAAAACAAAACCTTATGAAGTTCTCAGACCAAAAGATGAATTTGACGTTACCGAGTATTATACCGCTGAACAGATTGCGGAAAAGTACAAAGTCAACGCCAAATGGGTGTGGACCTATACCCGACAAAATAATGTTCCCAAAGTCAGAATCCGCCAGTTCAATTATTACAGTAAAAAACACATAGATGCGGCATTTGCCAAATATAAGACGGATGACGCCTTGACCGAATGGTACACTCCGGAAGAAATCGAAAAAAACTATGGGATGACACGTGTAGCCATCCGTTCACATGTTTACCGCAACAACATCCCTTCAAAGAAAGAGCACGGCCAGATATTCTACTCAAAACTTCACTTCGATCTGTCCAAGAAGACAACCGAAGATGATTCTTCAGAATACTATACCGTGCAGGAAGCCATGAAGAAGTATAGTCTCACACGGGATTCTGTTTACGGCATTCTGCAATTCCACGAAATAAAACGGGAGAAGAAAGGGCGTTTTGTGAGATTCCTGAAAGTGGAATTTGACCACATTATGGGCGCCAGATAATGAATCTGTACAGACATATATACAGACTGGAAAATGATTTTATGCTGAATGCGGTCTGCATAAAGTCATTGTGCATCTTCACCGCAAAATTTAAGTCAACTAATAACATTTGTAACTATGTCAGAATGTAAAACTGTAACTTTGAGAACCCGCCCGTTAAAAAATGGTATGCTTTCCTTCTATCTGGACTATTATCCGGGCTACCGTGACCAGGAAACGATGAAGACTATCCGTCACGAAGGTTTGAACATTTATATCTATGCAAATCCGAAGAACCAGCGGGAACGTGACTTCAATGCAACCATGTCAGAGAAAGCAGAAGCCATCCGATGCCGGCGCTTTGAAGCTATCGTAAACGAACGATATGATTTCTTCGACAAGAGAAAATATAAGGCAGACTTTCTGGAATACTACCGTAAGCAACTTCCCAAGCACGACCAGAAATGGGAATTCGTTTATCAGCACTTCTATAACTTCGTACATGGCAAATGTACTTTCGAAGAAATTGATGTGGAGCTGTGCAACAAGTTTCGTGAATATCTGCTCAATGCCAGACAGCTAAAACGGGATGGATATATTACACGAAACTCTGCGTCCGGCTACTGGTCCACATTCAGAGGATTCCTGAAAATTCTCTATCGCAATCGGCTGATCAAGGCAAACATAAATGATTTCCTGGAAAAGATTGAACCGGAAGATGTGGTAAAGGACTATTTGAGTGTAGAGGAATTGTACTGTCTGGCCGAAACACCATGCAAGATACCAGTTCTAAAAACCGCTTCCCTCTTTTCGTGCCTGACTAGTTTGAGACTCAGTGACATACTTACTCTCTGCTGGGAGGAAATCGTTGATTTTGCAGCAGGAGGAAAATGTGTACACACCATCACACAGAAAACAAAGACGGAAGACATCATCCCCATTAGTGATGAAGCCCTGAAGCTGATAGAATACTCACCTGAGAAGAAGGGTTTGGTATTCAAAGGTTTGAAAAGGTGCTGGACCCAAGTTCCCATGAAGGAATGGATTCGTTCTGCCGGAATCACAAAGAATATAACATTCCATTCGTATCGTAGAACATTCGCAACCCTGCAAGGAGCTGCAGGGACCGACATCCGTACCATACAAAGTATGATGGCTCACAAGAGCATAACCACGACCCAAAGATACATGAAAGTAGTGGACAGCAACAAGCGTGAAGCGAGCAACAAGATTACCCTAAAAAGGAAAGGATAGCAGTCTGTATTCTAAATAAATAATAGGCCTAAAGTATGATTATAGTATGATTTAGAGTATGATTTTCGTACTTTAGGCTTATTTTTCTTAAAATCTCAACGATTATCTGTCACTAATTACAACTATTTGGAAATAGAAAATATATTTGCCATAAAAACTAATACATATAATTACGGAACATGACAAACAATATTAAATTATCGGCACGAAAGATAAGTTTCATACTTGCGGTAAGTTATATCCTTTTTTCAGTAATTGCAACATATCTGTACATTAATCACCAGATAGATCTGACCAGATATACAACACCTATAATATTAGGAACTGTTGTAATAATCATAACGTGCGGAGGATTACAACGTGTATTCTATATATTCCTTACGGATGAATGTCCGCAGATCTTTTCTGATAATCAAAGAAATTCTATACCTGACAAAGTTATTCCCAAACCAGATATGATAATTGAAGAATGCAGTGAACCAACTGTAGAAGTTTCAGATATAGAAATGATTGAAGTTAGCAATGCAACAGAAGTTATTTCAATGATTGAGTTACCGGAAAAGACAAAGAATACTGATACGACAGAAAATAAAGCTGTCAGCTCTGAAATCGTTACATCCATTACAATATCAGAGCAGCATGATGATTCGAAAGAAATCAAAGTTTTGGAGCAACAACCTACCTCAGAAGTTAAACCCGAAGCTTTTTCATATCTCCAGGGATTCGAAAGCCGTATGGAAGAAATCCAGAAGGAAGAATTAGAGAGAAAAATAATGATTATAAATGCTATTCATGAATATACCACCTATTCTACCGCAAAATTTCTTACCAAAGAGAATCTGCTTATACTACATGAAAACATAGACCATTTGGCAAGTGGGCAATCAGATTTGTATAAACCCATCCGTTCAAAAATGGAAACTCCTCTTACATCACCTTCATTACGACATTTTGTCTGGAATATAGGCGAACGGTTAGGCATATCATTATCAGAAAGAGCCAATTTCATAAAAACCATATTTCCTAATGAATTAAAAAATGCAACCTTGGGATACCTTGTCAAGAATCTCAAAGATACCATACACAGTCAGATTCCTATTGACAGTCCAAAATATGATGATTTTAAATTTGATTATACTCTTATAAACAAAGCGCAGTGTGAGAAAAAAATGAATTAATACAGACCGGAAAATGATTCTCGTCTCCTATTTTTCTGCATAATGTCATTGATTTAGTTTGTGGCGTTAAACACAACAAATAAAGACATTATGCATTTTAAAAATTTAACCTTTAACGATTTACCTACAGTTGTAGGTGAATTATGTAAGAGAATTGAAAGTCTGGAAACTGTATTGAAAAACAGTCTGGCAGTCCAAAACAAGGTCAAAGAGAACCATCACGTTCCTATGACAGTTGATGAAGTATGTACCTACCTTGGTATATCCAAATCCTCATTTTATTATAAGGTCAAGCATGGAGGCATTCCTGTAATCAAACAAGGCAAACATCTTTTTGTCTATCGTGATGAACTGGACAAATGGCTTGAGACCTGAAGAAAGGTACAGGTTCCACTGACTTTTGAAGAAGAACAGACACAGATGTTTACTGCCACCCGTCGTAAGGCTAACCCTAAAAACGTGTAAAGCCTATGGACAAGACAGACATTAGAATTCCTACTGACGAGGAATTGACCGCTTATATGGAGGAATCTGCTGTAAGTGCAAACGGAGCTTATGAACAGTCACCGGTTGTATTGATGGTAGATGATGCCGCAATCGGTACACTGGGAAACTTCAGTGCCTCTATAGGCAAGGCCAAAAGCAAGAAAACTTTTAACGTAACAGCCATTGCAGCATCGGCATTGAAAAACGGTACTGTGCTGAAATACCGTTCATCATTTCCAGAGGATAAGCGAACTGTTCTGTACATTGATACAGAACAGGGACGCCATCATTGCCAGAAAGTATTGAAAAGAATCCTGCGCCTTGCCGGACTCCCGGAGGACAAGAATCCAGACAATCTGATTATGCTGGCTTTGCGCAAGTACGTCCCTACGATACGTCTGGCTATAGTCGAACAGGCTATCGGTACAATCCCCGATCTCGGACTGGTGATTATAGATGGCATCCGAGACTTTCTTTATGATATCAATTCCCCCAGTGAAGCGACCGATATTATTTCCAGATTCATGCAATGGACGGATGACCGCCAGATTCACATTCATACCATTCTCCATCAGAACAAGAATGACGAGAATGCCCGTGGTCACATCGGCACAGAACTGAATAACAAGGCAGAAACAGTCATGCAGGTAGAAGTGGACAAAATGGACAGAACAGTGAGCGTAGTAGAAGCCATTCATATCCGTGACCGGGAATTTGAACCGTTTGCTTTCCGCATAAACGATGAAGTCTTACCTGAACTGCTCGATTCCTATCAGCCCCAGGAAAAGAAAATCGGAAGACCTGCAAAAGAACCGTTTGATCCGTACAAGGAAATTTCCGAGAGCGTGCATCGGGCAGCTCTGGACGCAGCTTTTACAAACGTCTGTATTACCAGTTATGACGATTATCTGGAACGACTGAAGGAAGGATATGCTCTGCAGGACATTAAGCTGGGACATAACAAAGCAGTTAAAGTTGCCACCTTCCTCAGTAACAAAAGGATGGTCATAAAAGAGGGAAAGGAATATAAAATCAATCCAGACAGCTATTATTGAATCCGGCTTTACTTTATTGGCAGGGTGTACATATTAGAATAAAGCAAAGTCATAAAGACGTTATAGGGAATATTCATCTTCTCCCCTTTTATTGGATAACCAGAATACTTATATCGTTTATGGTAACAGTAGAAATGCCTATTTCATTTGTATATACGACACGGCTTGCCGTGCAGTTTCAACAGGTATCTGTTGCGAGATATGCCAAGGTATAACCTCCACTCTGTTATGGTTGTACATTGGCGCTCTCGCCGGCTTAGCCACTTCGCCGGTGCGGTACTCGCAGGCTCGCACCTTAACCCGTTATAATATTAGATTTTCATGGAAAAAGAAATAATAAAACAAACAGAACAGAACGAGACTCCGGACAACAGGAGAACCGTATTTATCGGGGCCAAAGTCAGCCCCCGACAGAAAGAACATATCAAGTCACTGGCCGAACAATGCGGAATGACCGTAAGCGATTATCTACTTGCGCGGGCATATAATTATAAGCCAAAGGCAAGACTCTCCAAAGAAGAAGCTGCACTGCTGCAGAATCTGGACAACTGCCGTGCTGACCTGGTGAAATACACATCAGCCCTTCATGGAATGAGTGCAAGCCAACGGCACACGATGTTCAACCAGATTCCATTTATGGTGAACTGGCTGAAGGAGCTTGGCAATGTGGCAGAAAATGTCTGCCAGTTCCTAAATTCCGTAAAAGAGCCGAACAGTATTCCAACCAATAATAAAACTGAAGAATCATGATCGCAAAGGCTAAAGCAATATCGCATGGCATAAACGACATCCGATATATAACCGGCGAATCACATAATAAAAAACATCCGGAAAAAATCTATCGGGTATTGGACAATATGATGCCATCGGAACCAGATGCAATGGGTGTCTGGAATTCCATGCAACTCACTCTTTCCCGCTTCCGTCCGGTGAAGAACTCAGTCATCAGGATTGAACTTAGTCCGTCACCCGAACATACCAAGGACTTCACCATTGAAGACTGGCAAAAACTTTGGCAGGATTTCGCTACAGAGTTTGACAAACAAGTGTTCAAAGACAAGGACGAGAAAGTACGAAACTGTCCGACCAATCTGGCCAACAGCAAATACACAGTCTGGCTCCATATGGAATCCAATAGCGGAGTTCCTCATCTTCATGCTGCTGTCTGCCGGATGGATGAAGACGGACAGATCAACAACGACCACAATATACACCTTCGTGCCCAATGGGCAGCGGAAAAAGTGGCAAAGAAACGTGGATGGACGACAGCAAAACAGGTAAGAAATGTCAATATGCCATTGGTTACACGGGATTGTATGAATGTCCTTAAATCCATGTCATCATGGTCATGGGATGAATACAGAGCAGCATTGACAAAGAAGGGATATACCATACATGAGCGAAAGGACAATGATGGTATTCTTCACGGATATGCTATCATGAAAGGAAAGACGAAATACAAAGCTTCCGATCTGGGTATTGGTAGAAACCTAATGGTTTCAAAACTTCCTGCCACTTGGGAGAAACTTCATTATAGGTCAGGCATTGCAGCAAACAACAAACCTAAAGACACTGATTCGAAACAGATTCAGAAGCCATCGGCATCCGCTGATTATACCAAATATAAGATCTACAATCCGAATACGGTTCCCTATACATTGAGTCACGAAGGTCAGGAACATCGGTTCTACATTCCAGAAAAGGTACTCAACCATTTTAACGATGAATTTGATTATCGTTTCGTCTCCAATTCACAGGAGTTAACCGATATGGCAGTAGCAATATTTGTCGGATTGCTGGAAGTTCCCAATGCACCAAACGGAGGTGGCGGTGGTTCACAAAGCGAATTGCCATGGAGAGATAAGGACGAGGATGATCTCCTATGGGCAAAAAGATGTGCCCGTGCTGCCATTCGTACCTTAGGAAAGAAACCGAAAACAGGATTAAAACGATAAGCTTATGAAAAAGAAATTTGATTTTACCGCTGAAATGAAGGAAGCGCAAATTACCAAAAGTACTCCTCAAAATGAATATCTTGAGGAGGAAAAACGTCTGCTTGGCATAAACGTAAAAGAACTTGCCGAGTTGAATGACAATGTGTATGGATTGAGGACGGATCTTACCGCATTGGTAGATTTATTAGAAAAGTACAAGTTGTCTATTACCCAGGATACGCAAGAGCAGGCTGTAAAATTTGGCAATACCGTTCTTGGCCAGTTCATTGACCAAATTGAGATCAAGTGCACAGAGGCAGAGCAGAGGATTGCTCAAATAGATAATCACATTTCTCTATCATATAAGGCATTTTATATTTTGATTGTCATTCTAATTGCCCTATCCTCTTTCTTGGTCTGTATGATCGTGGCGAATGTAGAATTTTTGCATTCCTGGTTAATTTGGAGGATGGTTGCTGCATGTGGGCTTATTCTGATCTTGGGAATTACGATGGTGGTAGTGGTGATGATAATATGTAAAGATAAAAAATAAACACATGAGTTTCAACCGAAGAGATGATAATCGGTTGAAACTCTATTTTAATTCATTGATTATTCAAAACGTATTTGTTTGTAAGTTCTATTTCCCTAACGATTTGAACATTTTTGCGATACAACGTTTCTTTTGCTCCATATTGGGATGGACATAAAGATTAAGCGTTGTAGTAATATTAGAGTGTCCTAGTAATACACTAACAGTTTTATAGTCACAATTACTTTCTATACAGCGTGTAGCAAAGCTATGGCGAAGACCATGAAACTTTAATTTAGGAATATCTAGCTGATTCATGAACCGTTTATAATAATTACGGTATGTTCGTGGTTCTATAGGAGAAATATCATTAGTAAGTACATAATAATCTGCATTAAATACTTTCTTAAGAGGTTTAACTAGGGCCAAAAGTTCTTTACTCATAGGTATTTCTCGACAAGAGTTCTGTGTTTTTGGAGTATTAATAATAAGTTCTGTGTGCCTTTTTCCACCTTCAATTATATATATACGCTCTATAGTGCGTTGAACCTTAATAGTTCCGCTAATCTCATCGATATCACTCCAACGGAGAGCACATACTTCACCAATACGAAGTCCTGTAGTCAGACATATATAGATACCTAAATTACGAAACGTGAAATTTTGTCGAATGTAATCGAGTATTTTCTTATGGTGAGCTATTGTCAGCACTTCTATATTATTATTTTTGCTAATTGTGGGATACTTAATGTCCCATTCATAATAATTCATCCATTCATGTTTTACTCCAAACTTCATAACCATTTTAAGAACTATAAGTATGTCCTTGATTGATTTGGCACTTAGCCCACTTTCCATTTTCTCTAAAACGAAATTTTGTACACTCTGTTCAGGAAGCGAATCATTCTCTCCGAAAGCCGGGAGAATATGATTCTCTAAAATTAGTACGTATGCAGCCATTGTAGACTGCTTCACATAAGACCTTTTATAGTCTTTCCAAGCAATAGCAATTTCTTTAAGTTTCTTGTGATTCATAAATAATCGATATTAATTCATATAATTAGAGATATATAATATGTAATGTTCCAAATCTGAGATTTCCGGAGTTTACAAATGAGTGGGGAAACATAACTATTAAAGAAGCTTGCTCGGAATTCCAGAGTGGTAAAAACATTAAAGCAGAAATGATAACTGGTCAAGGACTTTATCCTGTTTACGGAGGGAATGGCCTACGTGGGTTTACAGAAAGTTATAATCATGATGGAGATTATATACTTATTGGACGACAAGGTGCTTTATGTGGAAATATCAGAAAAGTTACAGGAAAAACGTATGTAACAGAACATGCCATTGCTGTTTGTGCATCAAAGGAAAATGAAACGACATTTTTACAATATCTTTTTCAAAAGATGAAATTGGGACAGTATTCAGACCAATCTGCACAACCCGGTTTAGCCGTAAACAAATTATTACGGCTAAATATAAACGTACCATCAAAAATAGAACAGGCAAAAATAGCCAAAATCTTATCTCTTATCGATGAACGTATTATTACCCAAAACAAAATCATTGAGAAATATGAATCCTTAATTCAGGCAATTATTTATCAGAAAAAGATGGATGGAATACGCGAGGGGAATTGGCAGAAAACGGAATTAAGCAAAGTTCTACAAGAGAGAACAGAAAAGAATATAAATGGCTATACTGTTTGTTCTGTATCTGTAAGTCAAGGTGTCATTAATCAGATAGAATATCTTGGACGCTCTTTTGCTGCCAAAGAAACATCGCATTACAATATTGTTAAATATGGTGACATTGTTTATACAAAAAGCCCAACAGGTGATTTTCCTTATGGAATAGTAAAACGCTGTTATATTAAAAACGCTGTTGCGGTATCACCTCTGTATGGTGTATATAAGCCGATTAATGATAACATCGGAGTTTTTCTGCACTTCTATTTCATGCAGTCCAACAATGCGTTCAATTATTTGCATCCACTTATACAGAAAGGAGCGAAGAACACAATCAACATTACTAACGCCCGTTTCTTGGAAAACTCCATTCCTCTTCCAAAAACAGAGGATGAAGTAGTCTATATTGCTAACGCCCTGACAAGCATTCAAACAAAGATTGATGTAGAGAAAAGTTTGTTATGTTCGTATGAGAAAGAAAAACAATACCTACTTCGTCAGATGTTTATATAAACAACTGACGTAAAAGGTAACTTTTCTGTTCACAAAGTAAATTGGCTATATTCTTTTCGATAGAAAGCTTATCCGAATAGGCTTTGAGAACGGAGTATATTTTGTTCTGTTTTTCTACCGTTGGAAAAAGAAACTTTTTTTTCATGAAATCGCTCTTTTGCAAATTGAAACGTGTACTGCCTTGTGCCAATGGGAAAACAGCCTTTCTAAATGATTTGGTTGAAATATAGTATGCTAAAAATGGAGGGAAAATCTTACTTTCATCTGTGATATGGACACCAAAACAAAAACTATTCAGGTATAAAGGATAAGCATCTCCCAAATACACTGCACCCATTCCAACTTCATCCGGTGTTTCAGATGACAAGGTGAAAAGAATGTCGCCATAGCGGACAACCGATTGTTGCTCTGTCTCATTGATTTTGACTAAACCAACATCGGTTATATCAATGATTTGATTCTGATAGACATTCATATATGTTATGTAGGGCCACCCATTACCAAAATCTTCTGCACTTTTACCTGATAAACCTGAATATGGTTTACCAAAATCATTAAATGACAATTCGACTTTATGCTGTTCTGATTCTATTAAGGTTTCGCATATTGCCTGAATTAAGGATGAAATTTCTGAAATGTCCGCAATTTCAGAAAGATTCTTTACGTCTATAAATGGTGATGTTGTTACATTAGCTGATATATGTGATATAGTTAAAGGTAAACAAGTCAATGGAGAATTTCTTACAGATAGTGGCAATTACTATGTGATGAATGGAGGCATAGAACCATCAGGTTATTATGATGATTATAATACTGAAGCCAACACCATATCTATAAGTGAAGGCGGAAATTCTTGTGGTTATGTACAATTCAATACCACTCCATTTTGGAGTGGAGGACATTGCTATACAATTCAAAATATCACAAATAATGTAGAGAAACTATATCTGTATCATTACCTTAAATGTAATGAGGATACTATTATGAAACTTCGCATTGGCTCAGGATTACCTAATATTCAGAAGAAAGATTTAGCTAAATTCAGGGTAATAGTACCGATAATAGAACAACAAAAAACAATTTCTGCTTTTCTTTCTTTACTTGAAAGAAAAGTCCAAGTAGAAACTGACATCTTAATTGCTGTACAGTCAGAAAAACAATATTTACTTCGCCAAATGTTTATATAAACATCTGACGAAGTAGGTATTGCCGTTGTGCAGCGTAACAATTCAACATGCGTTGTTCTCGTGCTATCTTTGATAACAATGTACCTATAATCTGAGCTATTTGTTTCTGTTCATCCATAGATGGAATACAATGAATAGTATTAAAGTAATCTACAACAGAGATATTAAGTAAACCATGATTTCTTGCACCTTCACCAGCTATATTTGCGACAGTTTTATGCCATTTTTTTGATTCAAAATAATAGATGAGAAAATCAGAATCCACTCTAGCTGGGTCTGGACGAAAACAAATATATAATGGGGATAGTACACCCTGCTCATAATTGTCTAAACGTTTTACTGTCCCCCAAACATAATCTCCCGAATAACTTTTATTATATGCAAAATCTCCCTTTTGTAGAAGGTAATATCCTGACAAATTTTCACTAGCAACATTCTTGTTGAAAAATTCTTCTTGACTAACAAGACCATATTGAGCTGCTATCGTCAAAACTTGCTTACATTGCTCTCCCGTATTTTTTCTGCAGATTCTATGGCAAATATCAGAAAGCCGTACAAAGTGCCAATCACCGAAAAAACCATATAATCTTATTTGTGGTTGCTTATCTTTGGGACTAGAAAAAAGTTTTTCACAGATTGCGGACTTTAGTTTTTTCAAATCCTCAATGATTTTGTTTTGGGTAGCGATTCGTTCATCAAGTAAAGAAAGTAATCTTACAATTTTCTGCTGCTCCTGTAAACTTGGATTATATGTATTGATTGATTTCAAATTTTCACCATATAAATGTACGACAGAAACTCCTTGTGCCAACTTTGCTATCTCTATTTTTCTCTTACTGTTCAGTTGGTATGCCATAAAAGCACCATCATATTTATGCAAGCGTATAATATTCAAGTCACCTCCTAATAAAACATTATCAAATGGGACACAACGAGCAACAGCAATATCAACAGCAGTCTCACCTGAACATGGTATAATTACATCATTTTGTTTACTATGTTTCAGTTTATTTTTCTCAATGTTAGTTTTACTTATTACTTCACTAATAATCTCTGATTTATACTTTGTGTATAATTCTCCGTAAAGTATACAAGGATTTCCATTGCTAGACAATTGTTCTTTTGATATACCTATTCCTTTAGATAATTCTGCTATTTCATCTAGTCGTTCCTTTTTCCATTCCCCCGTAAACTCTGGGAATCTCAGATTTGGAACATTAAGGACTTTTTTATCTTTATTATTTGTCATAGTCATTATTCTTTATCGGGATTAATATCAAACGGCAAAAAGTTGTCACCTTCATTAAAACGGTCAAAATCTGAACTAAACAAGCGATCTTGAATAATTCGGTATTTTTCAAATTCTGCTTCAGCAAATTTCTTGGCAAACTCAGCCGTTACTTTGCCTGCATCGGTAAGGATTGCATCACCACTTGCTTCCAGAATGAGATCAATACGTTTTGCCCAATCTTCCATCGTCATAGGTATATGACGCTTTGCCATACGCTCTGCCATGTCCAGAACTGCATTGACCAAACGTCCCATATCTTCCAATTCTATACCTTTTAGGTAGTTCTTAGCAATACTTACATCAGTCTTGACTATTTTCCCGTCTGGAGCATTCTCCCAGGTAGTCAGTCCCATGTGTTCTTTTTCAGCATTGGCTCTGTTCACAATCAGTTCTGCTGCTGTCTGGCCGTGTACCGCATAATGCATTTTGTTCTGGACCTTTTTAAAAAACAGTTTTGTAGTCGGAGCATCACGATTATAGTCAATTGCAGTGGCATAAATATCGGTAAGTTTCTGATAAAAACGGCGTTCACTCAACCTTATCTCCCTGATTTCGGCAAGCAAATGTTCAAAATAATCTTCACCAATGAAAGAACCGTTTTCCATTCTCTTTTTGTCTATCACGTAGCCACGGATAGAGAATTGACGGATGACTGCAGTGCACCATTGGCGAAATTGTGTGGCTCTGATACTGTTTACTCGATACCCTACAGATATAATGGCATCCAAATTGTAGAACAGGGTCTTTCTGTTGACTTGACGTTCACCTTCCGTTTGAACTACCGAGAAAAACTCGGTAGTTGTTTCTTTCTGTAACTCCTGACTGGCATATATATTCTTAAGATGCAAGCCTATGTTATCTGTCGAACAATCAAATAAGGTTGCCATAGCTTTCTGCGTACACCAGATGGTATCATTCTGATACATCACCTGTATGCCATCTTCCTTGCCCTCAATAGCGAAGATTAGGAATTCTGCCGTACTGTTTCTTATCTCAAACCGTTTTGCCATTATACCTCCATTTATTCAACTAGTCCCAATTCTTTCAAATACACCTCAATCTCTTTGTCCAGTTCGGCACGTTTGGCTTCAAGTTCTTTGATTTCTGCCATTACGGCCTTAATGTCGATAGGTTCTTCTTCCTCAAAGGTATCAACATACCGGGGGATATTCAAGTTGTAGTCATTGTCGGCCACTTCTTGTAAGGTGGCAAGATGACTGTACTTTTCTATTTCCTTACGGTCACGGTAGGTTTCAACAATCTTCTGTATATGCTGTGGACGAAGCTTGTTTTGAGTCTTTACTTTTTCAAACTCCTTGCTTGCGTCAATGAACAGGATATTGTCATCTTCCTTACGGCATTTCTTGAAGACAAGAATACAGGTCGGAATACTTGTACCATAGAATATGTTGGCTGGTAATCCGATAATGGCATCTATGTAGTTCTTTTTTTCTATGAGGAAACGGCGGATAACACCTTCGGCATTTCCACGGAACAATACACCGTGAGGAGCTACGCAAGCCATTGTACCGCCCTCATTCAAGTGATAAATCATGTGCAGGATAAAGGCGTAATCGGCTGTTTTCTTCGGTGCGAGCCGTCCGGCCTTGCTGAAACGATCATCATTGTTGAACTTGTCGGCGGCACTCCATTCGGCAGAGAACGGAGGATTTGCAACTACTGCATCAAATTGGGTGTCTCCAAAAGCGTCCCATTCTAGCGTATCACCGTTTTCTATTTTGAAGTTGCTGAACTTGATTCCGTGAAGCAGCATATTCATTCTGGCAAGATTGTAGGTAGTAGGATTCTTTTCTTGTCCAAATATATCAACAGCCTTTCCTATACTTGCTGCACGTAACAATAACGAGCCGCTGCCACAAGTAGGATCATACACATTGCGCAGACGTTGGTGGCCGATAGAAACAATTTCCGCCAATATACGACTGACTTCCTGAGGCGTATAGAACTCTCCTGCTTTCTTCCCAGCTCCGGCAGCAAATTGAGAAATCATATATTCGTAGGCATCACCGAGAATATCAATTTCCTGTGAGGCTTCCACACCAAAATCTATATCATCCAAAGCAAGAAGCACATTGCTGACCAATGTATTCTTGTCGTCAGCGGTCTTACCCAACTTTGGAGAAGCCAAATCAATATCAGAGAACAGTCCTCCGAAATCCTCTTCGCTATCCTGCCCAAGTGTACTGTCTTCTATGCGTTTCAACGAACGTTCCAGCATTGGCAGGATATTTTCTTTCCGTTTGATAGTGTCTATCACAGATGAAAACAGATATTTGGGCTCTATAAAATAACCAATATTTTCCAGGCACTGGTTTTTGACCTCTTCCTGTAACTCCATAGCATCGGCATCGGTCATATCCCACAATTCTTTAAAAGTGACTTCGTCATCTTCAAGTGCACTGTTGGCGTATTTCTCTATTTTTTCCGACAAGTATTTATAAAAGATAAACCCCAAGGTAAAATACATAAAGTCGCTTGCCGACATATTGCCACGCAAACGGTTTGCGACCTCCCAAAGCTGGTCACGGAGTTTCTGTTGTAATTCTTCGCTCATATTATTTTTTCTTATTTTTCGTAATTAATATTGCATCAGAGATATATACTGCAGGACAATTATAAGAATTGTTAGTCAAACACTGATGCTTGAATTTTCCGCTGAATAGATTTAAGGCAATAACCATATTCCAATATGATGTTGGGTTACATTCATATCCGGGATCAAGACAAAACACATTGAATATGCCATCTTCATCATATTCGTACCCAACGGCAAGAACAGCATGACCACCGCCCGTTTTAAAATCCATACCAAGAATAATGGGGATATTGTCATCTATTGCTGTCTTTACTAACTCCCAAAAATCAGTTTCTCTAAAATTATCATTAATATTGGAATATTGGGCAGTAACAACCTCTCCATAAACCCTATTGACTAATTTGGTAAGCCGATCAAAATAAAAGCCACCTCTTATCATACCATGTTTGTCAAAAAATTCATGGAATAGCTTTTCCGTTTCTGGCGACTTCTTTATATTATCGTATACATCTTCAATCTGAACTCGACTTATCGTCTTCAAGATAAGTAAATTCATCATCAAAGAATATACAGCGCATGCACCATCAATATCTCCTTGACGAATATGAACTGGATGATAATTGCGTTTTTTTATACTACATCCTTTCTCTGTAAGGTATAGACTATCTATAATTTTAATCATTTTCTATAGATTTTTGCTCAAATTGTTTGCGTAAATCATCCAATACCTGTCCATTGTAAGAAAAGTATTTTGCTCCCTGATAGGCATTGGACGGTGTTCTTTTTTCTTCCGGTAGAAAAGTTCCTACGAAGGGTGATAATTTATATATTCTTCCTTCATATTCAATAGAATCATCACTTGCAACTTTTACATTTATATTGGTTGGGATAAAAGTGATGTATTCTCCTACCGGAATATTAACCATACTGAATTTGAATCTTTCCCGTTTCTTCGGACGTTCTATTTCAATTTTTTGCTCCTCCTTTTCAGCATTAGTAACAATAGGTTTATTATCCTTATATTCTGTCACAACTGCATCGTCTACAGTTTGGGCAATATCTCTGAATATATCAAGTGCTACTTTGGGATCGACGTTAAAGAACTCCCTGTTTTGCCTAATACGTAAGTCAGTCAATCGGTCTATAGTCTTATGGACCAACTTCTCAACTTCATTAAACTTGGAAGTTTTCATTGTGGCGAAAATCTCAAATGGAAGCGGAACCGCAGTGTTATCCAATTCCTTTGAGCGTACATCAACAGGACGTGAACTTTTACCAATCTTAACCCAATCCTCACGAAAACTCGGATTCGTAAGAATATACACATAGCCTATTTCTTTATTGTCACTCATATTTTATTCCCAACTAAAAGTTCTTATAATACCACGCAGACGGTCAAGAATGCGTGTCAATGCTTTTCTTGTCTTTATCAGGCCAAGATGTTTCTCTTTCAAAGCCTTTTGTATGATTTCCGGCTGTTCCTTCTGCAAATAGTCATACTCTTTTATATAGAGATTAAGCACCTCGGAAGAAATTTGTTCTTCATCAGCCAAATCACATATAGCTTTATTTCGTTCAGATACAATATACTGGTTCAGGCGTTCCTCCAATTCATTTGTGCCGTCAGCCTTATTACGCCCAGTCATGAAGTTTTCCTTGTCTTCATCCACATTCTTTTTGATAAAGCCGTCTATGAGTTTGGCTTTGCCTCTCATTCCAGCATCCTTAATCATAGTATCAATGATATGCTGGCGTTTGGCAGAATAATCATCGCTATATGGGTCAAGGTCGGCAATGAGTTCAAGGATATAAGCCACATTGATAATGTCACTATGCAGAAGTTCAAGACAGAAATCTATATCTTCCAAGCCTTGATTACTGCCGTATGGCACAGGGTCTTCCGCAACAACTGGTGGTGTAACTGGAGGATTGATAAAGCCAACTGTTATGTCGAGATATTTACTCTTATAGTCGTTGAATTGTTGTTCTGTCAGTCCAAGATCGTCCGCATCTTCGCTATAATCTTCGTATATCTGGATTTCTGCGTGTTTGCGGATTATATCACGAAAAGCAAGCACAAAATTCTTTTTGTCGTTTTCACTTTGCAGAAAGTCTATGCTGCCGGGCGTAGGATATTTTTGAAGAAACTCTGTTGCTAAAGTTCTGTATTCCTGTTTTACTTCCTCAAACGGAGGGCGCACTATATCCTCAGGATTGTCAGAGTTACTAAATAACCTGATAGACGTATCAACATTACTTTTCAAGTCACGAAAACAAACGATTTTACCAAAACGCTTCTTCTCGTTCAGTACTCGGTTGGTACGACTGAACGCTTGCAGCAAGCCATGATACTCCATGTTTTTATCCACATAGAGCGTATTCAGTTTCTTGCTGTCAAAGCCGGTTAAGAACATACCCACGACAAGGCAAAGGTCAAGCGGTTTCATATCCGCTTTCTTCTTTTTCATGCGCAGATTGATGTCATCATAGTATGCTCGGAAATTCTCAGTCGTGAAAGCTGTTCCGAACATTTTATTGTAATCATCCATGATGGCTTGCAGTTCGTCAGCTTCGCCTACACTTTGACTTGTATATTGACCTGTACCCATACCTGTCTGGTCATCATCCTGGCTACTATTGGCTGCGTACGTAAACACTGCACCGATTCGGATTTTAGGGGTCAAAGATTTGAAAATCTTGTAATAGCGTATAAGCATCGGAACGGACTGCACGGCAAACAAGGCATCAAAATCTCCATCAAATGTGGATTTGTTGAAATTGTTAAGGATGAATTTTGCAATTTCTTCCATTCGGGCTTGATTGTCATTATCAACGACTTCATTGCCGTGATAGTATTCTACAAGGAAACCAAGCACGTTTTCATCCGCAATGGCATCCTTAATCAGATATTTATGGAGGCAATTGCCGAATATTTCTTTGGTGGTATGTCCGTCCACCGCATTCTCAGTAAAGATAGGCGTTCCGGTAAAGCCGAATATCCGGGCATTGTCAAAGAACTTCATAATCTTCTTGTGGCTGTCCCCGAAATGACTGCGATGACACTCATCAAATATCATTACGATACGTGAGTGACGGACAGATTCAATCTTATTGCTATACCAAGTCTTGCTGACTGCAGAGTTGAGTTTCTGAATGGTAGTGATAATAATCTTTGAATTGCTTTGCAGTCGCTTCACAAGTTCATCCGTATTGTCGGTACTATCCACCGCACCCGGCTCAAATGCCTCGTATTCCGATTGTGTCTGAGTGTCGAGGTCATGACGGTCAACTACAAACATCACCTTATCTACATCATCCAATTCCGATACAAGCTGTGCCGCCTTGAATGAAGTTAATGTTTTTCCAGCACCTGTTGTATGCCAGATATAGCCATTGTCGTTAGAGTTTTGTACCCTGTCCAAAATCTTCTCTACCGCATAAAATTGATAAGGGCGAAGCACCATCAGGCACTTGTCGCCCTCATGCAGTACAATATATTTTCCTATAATTTTACCGAGCGTACACTTCTCTAAGAAAAATACGGCAAACTTATCCAACTCATTGAACGGATGATTGGCAGCATCAGTCCAGTTGAATGTGAATTTATAACCACTATTCGGATTATTGGCGAAATAACGTGTATTTACTCCGTTGGATATGACAAACAACTGGATATAGTCAAATAGTCCGTGGAATGAAGTCTTGTGGTAACGCTGTATTTGATTGTATGCTTGTTTCAGTTCCACGCCTCGGCGTTTCAATTCAATCTGAACCAAAGGCAAACCATTTATAAGAATGGTTACATCATAGCGGCATTTCTTACGTCCTTCCACCGTAATTTGGTTCGACACCTGAAACTCATTCTGACACCATTGCTGACGATTGAGAAACTCCACCCAAATCCGCTTGCCATCTGACGTGTCAAGCGGATAGAGGTCCCGGAGTTTTTTTGCTTTTTCAAAGCGCGTACCACCTTCTAGGTAGATAAGTATCTTTTCAAATTCCTCACCGGTAAATTCAGTACGACCATGCTCTGACAACTGCTTACGGTTATGCTTCTCCAACTGCCGTTTGAAATTGGCTTGAAGATTATCTTCCTCTGCAATCTGGATATATTCATAGTCCATTTGTTGAAGGGTAGCGATAAGTCCGGCTTCTAATGCCGCTTCACTTTGTATTGACATACTTTTATCTTGCTATGATGTTTTACTTCTTTAATTCAGTATTTAATACTTTGATATCTAGTGCATCTTCTATCTTACACATGGTTTCTAATGATAGATTCTCACGTCCTTTCAACACTTTTGAAACATATTGTTGAGTACAATTCATCTTTTTAGCCAAAGTCCGTTGTGTTAAACCAAGCTCAACCATTCTACTAGACATAACTGTCGCTATAGCTAGAGAGTTATTCTTCCATCTTTCTTCAGATTTGTTCTGAATTATTTCTGAACCTATTTTGATATGTTTTTCTACCATATTGTATATCAAAAAAATACCTTTACCTAACTCATTAGGCAAAGGTACCAAAAATTCAGGATAATACAACCCTAAAGTTGTATATTGTGGTAAAAATAAACTCAAAACAATATATAAATGTATTTTTTATTGTATTAATTGGGAATTTATTATAGACTCATTTTAATATAGGTGAATCAAAAATTAAATAAATCAAATGACGAGCAAAGTTTGCAGAAGTGTACATACAATAGTCTTGAAAATCATCTGACTTTTGTGGATCTGCAAAATCTGAAGCAGATTTTATTAATATCGTGTATTGAGGTTTTGGGTGGGCACTATTTTGTGCCGCATAAAATACGCCGTAACCTTCCATTTCTATACCTAAAAGCTTTCTACAATGAATTTCAATTTTCTTTACTTCTCCTTGAGAAGACAATACAGCTGGTACAGACGCAATGGGCCCAATCCTTACATTTAATTTGTAAGCCGGTTTATGCCCTTCGTACTTCGCTTCGATAGAATCCAATAACCCTCTATTGTCAGCCATTTTTTGTACTAGAGCATGAATATCAGGATCAATAGGTATCTCGTGAAAATCTGGATAAAATACATCATCCCCTTCTTTATCTGTTTTTATTTTTCCGCTAGCTCCATCCCATACTTTTGATGCAACCAAAATATCACCCAAATTAACGTCATCTCTATTAACAGCAGCAGCAATACCTGTCATTATTAATAATTTAGGTCTAAAGTTATATATAACTTTTGTAGCTAAAACTGCTGATGCTGTTGATGCCATTTGCAAAGAAGAACAAGTTACTATTCTATATGTTTTGTCTTTATTAAAAATCTGTTTTGTATAATAAATAGTAGAATGGTCGGCAGGAACTTTTAGTTCTTCCCAACCATCATTCTCAAAAGCCTTTTTAACATGCCTATTTTCAGTTTGCAATGCATTGATAATAGCTACATCATAGTCATAAAACTCTTGATTCATTAAGCTTTTTTGAGCTTTTCTTAGAAAATCTATTTTATTACGTAGCTTCAATTTCCAATCATCACTACATTCTTCATATAAAATATATGCTAATAAGAATTCATCAAATATTGCTTTATATTTCGGATCTGCATCCTTCCATCTAGTTATGCCTACTATATTATACGGCATCATCAACTCATCTTCATTTGACAAATCATTTAATAACGTAATAGCATTATCTGGACTAGGATCCATACCATGACGAAGAGGTAGGTATAGATCTAAAATAACCAAATCATATTGTACCTTCGAAAATTTCTCTTCTGCATCTTGAACAGAAACGGCAGATTCGACTAGGTTCATATTTATATCACGCATTTCTGATAGTAAATCCAAGATATCCTTTACTTTACTAGGAGTATCATCTATTATTAAAATTCTTAACATCTTGCAATAATTTTACTAATTGTCCCTTCCACTCTTCATTTAACTTGTTATATTTAACATAACCAAGATAATTAACTCCGCATTTAGTTTTTATTCGTTCACTAATTTGATCAATAGTTTCATTATTAAAAGTTTCGTATTGAGTTAAAATCAAGCATTTAAATAAGACTCCTTCATCTATCAATTCTCGAATAATAAATTCTCCTCCGTTTTTAAAAGACTGTCCACCATCCTTGCCATCTGTTTTGTCAAAGTTTGGTATTGTCATATCTAATATTATTACATCAAACTTCTCATCTATAGCTAGTTGAACACCACTTGCAATTGACATTCCTATTGAAATAGAAATATCATCCTTGAACACTGACGATAAATATGCAATAACACTATTACGTTTATTGTCATCATCTTCTACAAATAATACTCTCATTTTCTCAAAGGAATTAAGTCCAACTCAATATTAACATTAAAACATTCATTTTCTATAGAATTAGAATATGAGTTATTCTTTGAACCAAGGTGATTATGGACTGCATTAAATATTTTGATACACCCAGAATTGCCTTCCATTCTTGAAATTCCTCCACTTAAAAGATTTTCTAAATTTCTGTTGATTTTATTAACCTTTTCACACATTTCATCAATATTATCACTAATTATAGGATTACTTACATTTATCTTTAATATATCCTCATTTTCTATTGCATTTATTCTACAAATACCACCAGTATGTTTTTCTCTTTCATAATTGAGAGCATTGATCATTATATCATGAAACATATCATAAAGTGTTGAAAAATATTTACCTTTTAACTCCGAAAACGAATCACACTCAACTTCTACCAAAAATTTATTATTATTATTGGCATTTATTCCATGCTTACAAGTTTCTATTACTTGTTTAATTGTAAAATCAAAATCAACAGAACTACTTCTATTAAACCATCTTGCAACTATTTGAATATCACTCTGAATATTATTAGTACACTGAGTCAAGGCATCGTGAAACTTTACCCATGATACTTTTTTATAGCCAACAAGTTTTTCTATGTCTTTCTCAAAAGCATGTAACTCTTCTAATAACAAATTCTGCACATCCATCAATTTAGTTTTTACAATTTCCAAACAATCATCTGTATGCGCCCACAAAATAGCTAAAATCTCAGAAAGAATAGCTTCGAATGAATTAAGTTCGCTGCGAGAATGAAGTTCTCTAAGTTTTTCTTCAAAGTTTTCTATATCAAAATTGAAACATGCTTCCATTTTTTCTTGATATTGTTCTGTTCTAACTTGGACATATTGATCTTTAATCTTAAAAATAAGCGCATCTATTTTTGAAGAAAATTCTGTAAATCTGGTTATGCAATCACTTTTTAATATAGCGTCTTTTATGCCAAAAACGGAATATATCCAAAATTCGTTTGGAATATAGGCATCATTAACTTTATTAGAAATCAAATTATCCGTTTCAAAATGATTTCGTAACTGATTAATCAAGGTTCCATGCCTAATTCGTGTACTTAAATAATTATCAAGTCCAGATTTGGGATTGAACAGAAATTGATCACGAATATATATAAACATGCGTTTTAATATATCATACTGATAATTAACTCGCTCTTGGCCATGTTCTAATGATCCTAGAAAAACTTCAACCCCAATCCCCATTTCTCTAAGTTTATGAACAAGCATCGATACACTTTCACTTAAAACAGATTCTTCTGAAGAAGATTGTTCATACATTTTAAAGAGAGCTTTTGCTTCATCTAACTCATTGTCTTTTATTGATTGAGTATCAACATAAATTTTATTATCATCTACTTTATTATTTAATTCCAGAATCTTCAAGTCACGAATATGACCAGCTATTTCTTCAGCAAATCGTTTTTTATCATAAAACAAATTTAGATTTGTACATATTGATATTCGTTCATTAATAACATCTTCTACTGACTTAAATCTAAGTACATGCAGTGTTAAAATTCTAGGGATTGCAATATTTGCTAAGAAATAATCAATTATTGTATTTCCTGTAACTTGGACCTCTGAAGCTTTTTTAACATTTAATTTACGCAAGCACTGTTTATATGCCAAATAAATTATATCAATATCAGAATTTATTAAAAAATAAAATATTGCCAATTCTAATGGAATTTCTTTTACAATTATATCATTTAACTCTAATATTAAATTAACAGAACTATTTGGGATGGGTATATTAACATTTATATCCGATATATGGTTTTTTACAAAAAAGACGACAGCCTCTTTATATTTTTTTTGTTGGATAAAAGTTTCAAATAAATACAAACAAATAGGACTTTTTAGATATCCTACTATTTGATTTTGTTCTAACGCTACTAATAATTGATAATTCATCTCTTCGTCATGAATTCCCGCAATAGATATCTCCCAACAATCTTGAGACAAACACTGCTGAGGAAAATTAAAGCAAGCTTCAACAATTGATGTGTCGTATTTCCATTCTAGAAGTTTCTGTTTACGGTTATCTTTAAAAAAGCATACATCACCAATATTTAAATACTTGGAATATCTCCAGGTATTTAAATATAAATTATATATATCAGTATTACAAATGGCTTTTATTGTAGAATAAAGATATCTGATCTCAGTTATATCAAATTGTGATTTACATAAATCTTCTAATTTCCTTTGATGGAATGTGACGTCGTCTTTTCTGTTTAATAACTGGCAAAGATGATATTTTATAGATTCATAAATAGTTCCATCATTTTTTAAAATAGAGGTGTCACTTCCATGATTGACCATACTTTTTGACAGCATGATTAACAATTCAGCATCGAAAACATTTTTAGATTTTAAATAATTGGGAACATTCTCAATAACATTATTGTAGTTTTGATTTACATAATCTTTTATTATAGAGTTTCGTTCTATCGGATTGTTGTAATTCTTCGTTGTTTTAATATCATAAAGAATACAAAGTTTCAATATATATGGATCCTCTACGGCCTCTGCTACTTCTTTTAAACCTAAACGAATATCTTCAGTAATGTGTTCTTGTGTTACATTGGAGATACAAATTATAAAATGGTTATATAAATCTATAATTGAAGTACAAAAATCAATACATAATTCATTTTCTTCATTGATACCTTCAAAAGCAAAATACCGTGTGCTGACTAAATTATTCAGTTTTTTAGCATACTCATTCTCTGGCTTATAATACAATTTCTTTTTAATATCTGAAGAATAATCGAGTGCACTTGTATAAAAAGCTGCATTACAAAATTTCTTAATAATTAAATTGTCATTTGCATGCCAATATTCATTATGTACTTTAATAGCGGCATTTACACCTTTTTGCATTCTTTCCATTCTAATATAATTGGACATTGCCCAATACGAATACGAAATTTCATGATCTATCTTATTAAGGATTATACGTGCTTCATCATATAGACCATTCAAATATAAAAATTCATATTTATTTTTATAACTCAGATATTTATTTATAATTTTTGAATGCATCAATATCACATAAACTTGTTTGCCGATAATTTCAGATGTGTTTAAATAAATAAATTTAGAAGTCTTATTAATTTGTGAAAAAGATGTTCTCTTCAAAAAAGACAAAGAAAATAAACCTTTATAAATTCTTGGAACTTTGCTATATAGGCATTTAAGTTCAGAATAGTTACAAGACTCCAAAGCATTAAACAATACTTCAATCTTATCACTTCCATTCTGATGGATACAACTAATAAATTCGTTTATTTTTTTTTGATTTACCATAAAACATTATTAATGTTTGTATTATAACAAATAACCTTCTCTCATCTTAAAATGAAACAACACTATATATTTCACTTTCTCTACAAGAAAGACAAAACCTTCATTATAACCCATTCTGCCAACACTATAAGGCTATAACGTCTAATAGACCTTTATGCTCTTTGAAAATGGAATCACAAAATATTAATAAAATAAGATTACTCAAATGCCTTAAACACATTTGTATATGAATGTCTTCCGTTTTCATTTTTTTCTCTAGAAAGGCAGTTTTTTGCTCTTTCTACGGCATCTTTTAATCGATCTTCGTCAAGCAAAAGCCTTACCCAATCTGGGTTTTTTAAGTACTTTTCTTTCTTTATCAATTTCTTAAAAGGCACAGTTGCATTGTTAAAATAAGGTTTGAGATAAGGAGCTAACACGTTTGAGACTTTTGAATAATTCTTTAATAATCCTTCATAATCTGTAAAATGTAGCAATAGCCAAAACTCAAACGAAGGCATACTTTCACATAATACGACTTGACCACTATTTATTACTGATTTAAAAGCAGCTACGAAATCTGCATGTTTATCTTGTAGCCCATCGCTCACTACGGTATCCATATCAAACACACAAAAGATTTTGGCATCTACATTCTTAGATAGTATTTCAGCAATTCTTTTGGGAAATACATCTGTATAAGAAGACTCATCTCCAAAATATTTAGGACGAATATTAAATTTATACTTATTTGAAATTGCACTGACATGAGTGAAATAATACCTTTCAGTATTTTTTCCGCCACTTACCACAAAAGGATACAAAGGAGACATTTCTTTTGTTCCTTCTTCTATATCACCAACTTGAGCAACTGGTGCAAAATAATGCGCTTGCTCTGGCTCTTTCAGTTTTCTATTTTCCATCTCCCATTGTAGCTCCAAAACGTTTATTTCTATATGCCTCCCGTATAGATGCAATACGATTTACACCCTTAAAATCAGTCAATTTATACAAGTCGGTTACGCCAGCTTTGTCTTTCTCTGTAAACCAAATGGAATCTTTACGGATCAAATCACTGACCAAATCCAACAGACCATCATTATGTGTAGTTACTATAACTTGACTTCTTGATGGTATTCTTAAGTACTCATACAATATTTTTTCAAGTAGCATAGGATGCAATGAGTTTTCAATCTCATCAATAGGTAGGAAAGCATTATTTTGAACAGCTTGATATAAAGCTGTCTCTATACCAAAGGTCTTCAAGGTCCCAAGTGATTCTTCGTTCAATGAGAAATTATATGATTTTTTACCTGTCTCATCTTCTACAGTATGTTCAAAAGTTGTCATTAGTCTTTTGTATGATTTTTCAGATATTAAGCGTTCACGTTCATCATCTGGGACAGCATTATGATCTATAATAAATTTCAGAGCATCTTCTGATAATTTTTCTGTAATCATATCCGTCGTGATATTAGTTACGTTAAAGTCAGCTGCTTGCAAAAAGGCCAGCAGATATTTGACTAATGAGTTATCATTAGAAGTTTTTCTTTGAGCATACCCCGTCAAATCTATCCGAGGCTCAACCAAATTCATTATATGTTTCCTCAACCATGCTTTTGCAGCATCTATTAAAGGAAGATTAGCGTTTGCTTTATCCCGTGCGACAAAAAACGATATGTTCTTCAAACATTCTACTGTTATTTTATCTTTGATGACAGATGTTACCTTATCTCCATTTTGATTATTAAACATAACTTCTGACTGGCCATTACGCATCACTCTCTCAAATAGCATAATGGGCTGAGTACTCTTATAATAAGAAAGTTTCTCAAGAATAACATTCTTAGAGTCCAGCTCCAATTGATAATAATATTTTGTGTCCTTCACAAAAAAAATCAATTCAAACTTAGTGGGTTCTTTTGGGGAAGATGAATTGAGACGAAATGGACGAATTTTAGTTCCTGAATCAGCAGAACTTGGATCATGATCCCAAAAATAACTGAGAAAACCAAATGCATTAAGTAAGTTGCTCTTCCCTGATGCATTATAACCATACACAACGCCAAGGCGTAACAGGCGAGTTTGGGCTGAATCGCCCAACGTTACTACTTGACAATCTTCTGCAAATTTATCATTTGATGCCTCGAAGCTAAATACTACTTCATCTCTGAAAGACAAGAAGTTCTTTATTTTTATTTCCTGTATCATACTGTAATTATATTGGTAATACAAAAATATAAAATAAAATCACAAAAATGCGATTCTATTTAAAAAAAACATCGATAATTTGCAATTTTAAGAAATAGAAATTATAATAATTCTTATTTCACAAATCAACCAATGATTACAACCATAAAATATACTTCTCCAAAATATCACTTTACTTTATACTCATACACATATATGTATTTATTAAAGTAAAGCCAAATAAAGGGAAAAGAATCAATTATTTTCCCTTTGTTCTGCAAACAGAATCAAGTGAAATCCTCTAGCATTTAGTTGACATACTTGGCGAAGAACTCACGTTTTATTTGTACCTTTGTAAGTAGACAGAAAACTGGTGAACTTCAGTTGGAAAATTTAGATTTTCCACGGCTCTAATTTTATGTTGAAGAATAAACGTAGGAACAGTAAATTCAGGTTCAAAAACAACCCATTATGACCTAAAAAATACTTTTCTACCGTTTAAAATATAAGTTTTTGATTATCAATTACATCTACATGTTGCATCGGAAAGTGAAGCCTTATTTTGTTACTGAAAACAAATAAGAAAAAGTAATTAATCACACTAATATAAAGGCATAAAAAAGACAGCAAATATTTATTTTTTTATTTGCTGTTTTTTCTTTTGTTTGTATATTGGGTTAATGATTTGTTACTAGCAGTAGAACGAGTAACAAAGTATCAAATAAAATGTTCTAATTTTACATTGACAACCTAAATCTATACATATGGAATTACGGACAAGATAAATTTTGCAGATGAAATATTTTGTATTTGAGAAGTTTAGTTTACACCTACAGAAACATCGTCAGCAGCGGAATACTCAGCACTGAGAGTAAGGTCGTAAGAAATGTGCCTTCGGCCATAATTACTTCCCCTTTCTGATACTGGATACAAAACAAGGTGCCATACGAAGCAACAGGCATAGCTGCAAGCACAACATTTATATTGGCTATGGTTTCGTCTATTCTACATAGACGCGATAAATACAGAATTAGAAGCGGAACAAGCATCAGACGCAGAACAGACATAATGTAAATAGCCGTATTGCCAAACATACGACGGACAGGCACACGCGCAATTGACGAGCCTATAATGAGTAATGCTGCAGGTACAGTCACATTTCCAAGCAGTATGAATGGAGTGCTGATTACACGTGGTGGTACCCAGCCGGTTACCACAATCAGAATAGAAAGATATGATGCAATCATGGCAGGACAATAGAGAGTACGCCAGTCAAAACGCATTTTTCCCTGACCGCCGGATATGAACAATGTCCCGAACACAAATATCAATAGAGTACTTGGAAAATTAAGAATACTTGCATAGAATACCGCACTGGCTCCGAAAATTGAAGCCACAATAGGATATCCTATAAAACCTACATTACCAAATGCCAGCATAAAACTATAAATGCCTCGGTCGGATGATTTGACAGGCAAATAGCGTGGAAGCAGAAAAGCCAGTCCAATGAGAATAACATATGTAGCAAAACCTACCACGAGCAAAGGAAGAATCTTTTCCTTAGCAGGGAGTGTGTCACCCATCACCGACGAAAGTATCAGACTCGGACAAGTCACATTGATAACCAGTCCAGAAAGTTTGCGGTCAAAATCCGCATCCATCATTTTTTTCTTACTCAGATAATAACCGATGATTACCAAAATAAACAGAATAATCATCTGTGTAACGATTGCATCCATTGTTTTCTTCTTACCTTTAAAAGTCGTGCAAAGATACGGATTATCGTATTTGAGTATTCACCGGCAAAGTTTTTTTTCATATCTTTTTATTTGCTGTTTTTATATTCACCATTTATAGGCTTTTAGTACTTTTGCACACGAATTTTTCAAGTAATAAAAATATATTTAAAATGACGAGAAAAGATAAAATTATATCCTTTGTTTGGCAACATGTACTTCTTTTTATAGCCTTGTACATAATGACTCTAGGAATTTCCCTTTGCGTAAAAAGTATGTTAGGAGCCAGTGTTATCAGCGTTCTGCCATATGCATTTTATGATGCCGGAACAGACGGGCTTACTCCGGCACTTACAATCGGACAATATACTTTCATAATGAACGCCCTGCTGGTGGTTGGACAAGTAGGAGTACTCCGACGACAGTTCAATCCGGTCCAACTGTTTCAGTTGTTGGTAGGATTCGTATTCGGCATGCTGATAGACTTGAACATGCATATTATTTCATGGTTGCAACCAACAGCTTTTTTTGAGAAAGCCATAGCACAATTCGCCGGATGCACGATTCTGGCTATAGGTGTCGCACTAGAGGTCAGATGCGGCAGTGTAACCATGCCTGGCGAAGGTTTTCCTGTAGCCATCAGCAAAGTAACCGGTATCGAGTTTCCAAAGATTAAGATAGCGGTAGATATCTCACTAGTTCTTCTAGGCATTATCTTCTGCTATATATTCTTCGGAAAATGGCAATGGCACATCATTGGGGTAGGTACATTATTCGCAATGTACTATGTAGGATGGGCCGTGCGTATTACAAGCCATCATCTGAAATGGTTCGACCGTCTGCTCAGATACCGTCCCGGATTCAGAAGGTACATCTACGGTTTGGCAAGATACATTTACAGAAAATAATTTGTTCACAGATATATGATTGATTAATTTTGCACCCCGATAACAATTACATATAACCAACACATGAAGAAACTAAGCAAAAATGCCATTATAGGCTATCCGGCAGGAATTATTACCGGTATAACCTACGGATTAAATCCATTGTTCGCGGTTCCACTGATGAAAAACGGTACCGCAACAGAATCTATACTTTTCTTCAGATACTTTTTTGCGGTTCTTATTCTAGGTTTATTCCTGATGATACGTAAACAAAGCTTCAAAATTTCATGTAAGCAGATTGGTATATTATTTATTCTCGGACTACTTTACACATCGAGCAGTGTATTCCTCTTCGAGGCATACGAATATATTGCGTCAGGACTGGCTACCACACTTGTATTTCTCTACCCTGTTCTTGTGGCAATCATAATGGTATTCTTGAAGGTAGTTCCGTCATGGCCGGTATGGCTTGCCATTGTAGCCACATTTGGAGGAGTAGTCATTATGGCACAAAGTGACGGCACACAGACTATTAACCCTATAGGCATACTGCTTTCTATAGCATCTGCATTGGTTTACGCACTTTTCATCATCATAATCAACCGTAATAAGGCGATTGCAGGAATTTCAAATACATTACTTACATTCTATACTCTTACAGTGGGAGCGATTGTATTCATTGGAAAAATCATATTCTCCGGTATCGCTATAACAGCAGGAATCACTGCATGGACAGACTGGTTCAACCTTATAGGCCTGGCAATTCTGCCGACAATTGTTTCGACTGCTACTTTAGCCATCGCCTCACGCAACATCGGTGCGACAAAGGCATCTGTTCTCGGTGTATTCGAACCTATAACAGCAATCGTAGTTGGCACTTTTATGTTTGATGAGCCGCTTACTACAAACATTATTTTAGGAATATCCATCGCTATCGTAGCTGTAACATTCATGATTACAGTTACAAAACGATAATGACACAGATATCCAATACAGATTATTTATTTCAAAAATTAGTAATATTATGACAGAACAAACTACTTTGGCCCGTCTGATGAGGGCAATGATAAAATATGATTGTGGAGACGTACCACGTATTCAGCATCTGGTAAAAGTACATAATTTCGCACGTACTATAGGTATCGAAGAAGGACTTGGAGCGGATGAACTTTTTGTTCTTGAAGCCGCAGCCATTCTCCATGACATAGGTATTCATGCTGCTGAAGCGAGATTTGGAAACTGCTGCGGAAAACATCAGGAGGAACTTGGTCCGGATGAAGCCAGAAAGATTCTGAAAGAAGTGTCCGGTTTCAATGAAAGTCAAAGAGAAAGAATATGCTGGCTGATAGCCCACCATCACACATACACGGATGTTATATCCATAGACCATCGCATTCTGCTTGAAGCTGATTTTCTGGTCAATTCATTCGAGGACAAGGTTTCAAAAGACGGTATAATCTCTTTCCGTGAGAAAGTGTTCCGTTCACATTCAGCCATCTCAATGCTAAACGACATGTGGGGACTAGACGCATTATGAAGATTGAGGAGGCCATCGTATATATATTGACAAAACGGAAAGGTGGTATGACTACCGATCAGATAGCGGAAGCTATAAACCGTTCAGGATTACATATACGAAAAGACAACCTACCTGTAACTAGCAAACAAGTTTACGCAGTCATCTGCCGCTTTCCGGAAATATTCACCAAGGAGGCAAACAGAATAATGTTAATGATATAAAGACTTATATGAAAAAAGTTTTGTCTTCACTATCTGTGTGCACAATAATCTGAATGGCAAAATACGGCATTTTACGTACTACTACACTATCCATATGCTATTCTTTAGTCGATTGTTCAATATTAGGTGATATCATACAAAAATATGGTATCCATATATTATGTAATTTGCAAAAGCATATTAAAGGTCCGTCTTTTTATATACTTTTGCAATAATCATAAACATTGATTATTAAAGACCTACATATATGAAAAAAGAACTCATACACTCTTGCCCGGAATTGATAGACTATATCAACGAAATAGGATTTCTCCCACTCCTACCGATGGGTATTACAGATTGGTCGGCAGATGAGATTGTGGACGAAGATTGCCAATACAACCGTTTGCCTGACGGAGGATGGGAATGGCCGCTTTGGGAGTGGAAAGGTTCGATTTTGCAGGAAAGCGGTTGCGCATACGGCAAATTTTTCAAAAGCAAGGCTGCATTTATCAGTCGTGAATGGTGGCCTGATTTTTGCAATTATAGAAGGAGTATTTATCCATATCCAGAGGAAGGAAGTATAGAAGATACAATACTGGATATTCTGAGAACAGAAGGCAGCCTCATCACACGCGAACTGCGACATGCATGCGGATTTACCGGTCCGAAAATGCGCAGCAAATTTGATGCCTATATCACCAGACTGGAAATGGGCGGATATATAGTAACAGAGGATTTCATTTATCCTCAGGACAAGCATGGCAGAGAATATGGTTGGGGTTGGTCTTTACTCACCACACCTGAAGCTTTGTTTGGAAAATACCACCCGGACAGAACACCTCAAGAGTCTTACGACAAAATATTGGAACACTTCAGGAAGATATTACCAGGAATACCCGAACAGTCACTTAAAGCCCTGCTTAAATAGTTCTTTTATCACAATGATAGCAATATGGGGTATTTATAGAACATTATGCAAACAATATTAAAGAATTTATTACTTACAAACACGCAAAATCATTGCATCTGGAATAAAACCTAAAACGGCATGCCGTTTTTAGTTTATTATATCACACATTTACAAGGCAAAAGTGTTAAATTTGAAGCTACAATTAACCTTTCTCTTCTTCAGAAAATCTATTATCAACAGGAAAAACGACAGCCCATTCAAGATAAAATGTCTTGTCATTCCAACTGAAAAGACAAAGCGTTTTCACATGAAGAACTGGTACTAATAATAATACAAATAATATGCAGTTAAAGTTCTAGTTCGTAGTAACAATAAATAATATCATAAAGTAGAAAACACAAGGTTAGCAACAACACATCAATATAATTAAGCTTAATATTACATCAAAACGAATGGAATTTTATATTATCAATAACATTTTACTACTAATACAACAGCTAAAGTTTATCGAGATTTTAAAATTCTCAAGCCTCATATATCAATCAGCAATTTTCGCAACCACAGCCGTTCAATTTATCAAAATGTCAAATTGACAAAATAACATTCTGTTTCAATATTGATATTCGGACTTAATTCAATAAATTTGTATCTGAATTGCAATATTTGTACAAACATGAAAATAATCCTCGCCATAGATTCATTCAAAGGTTGTCTCACATCGGAAGAAGTTGAAGACATCGTTTTCTCTTCTCTAAAATCAAAAGAAGTTGAGATACATAAAATTCCAATGTCTGACGGAGGAGAAGGTATGCTTGAAGCATTCATATCTGCCATGAACGATAAAATAGTTGAATCTATAGTTCACGACCCGCTAATGCGCCCAATAACTGCACAGTACGGAATAACACCTGACGGTACGGCTGTAATAGAAACAGCTAAGGCATGCGGACTGACACTTATGTCAAAAGAAGAACGTAATCCGATGATAGCAACCACCTACGGTGTTGGCGAGCTGATAATACATGCCTTACATGCAGGTTGCAGGGATTTCATTATCGGCCTTGGAGGAAGCGGCACCAGCGATGCTGGCAGAGGAATGCTAAAAGCAATTTCAGACAGTTTTCCATACGGAAGAAATGTAAAAGAGATTATAGACAAAGAAATGAGCGACTGCCGCTTCACACTGGCAAGCGACGTACGAAATCCGTTATGCGGAAATAACGGAGCTGCATATATCTTTGCACCACAGAAGGGCGCCACAGAGGAAATGGTAATAGAACTTGACAGAAGAGCGAAGGAGTTTGCAGAGGCATCTGCCAGCCTCATTGGAGAAGACAAATCAAACGAGCCCGGAGCAGGTGCGGCAGGAGGATTAGGATATGCTTTCCTGCAATATTTCAATGCCACTTTCAAGTCGGGTGCCGATCTGTTGCTTGAACTTACGGATTTTGACAGCCTCCTAAACGGAGCCGATATGGTTATCACAGGCGAAGGACACGCAGATAGTCAAACCCTGATGGGGAAACTGCCGGAACGAATACTGAGACATTCACAGAAACACAACGTTCCTGTATGGATGATAGCCGGACGTACTGACGACTGCGAGAAGCTGCTTTCCGAAGGATTTGACAAGGTGTATAGCATTACACCTGACGATATGCCTACAGAAGAGGCGGTGAAACCGGACAATGCCATAGCAAACATAAAAAGGTGGACCGAAGCCCACCTTCTACCACTTATATCAAAAAAAATTTGATTAGTCTTTCTTCACACGGAATATCTTATATCCTATAGCCGAAACAAAAATGCTCATCAACGGACTGATATAATTGAAGAATGCGTATGGCAGATACACCAGCGTAGGCACACCCAAGATAGTGGCCTGAGTCATTCCGCAAGTGTTCCACGGCACCAGCACTGATGTCACCGTAACGGCATCCTCTGTTGTACGGCTAAGCAAACGGCTTTCATAACCGTTGTTCTTGTATATATCCCTGAACATATTTCCCACAAGAATGATGGATATATACTGGTCGGCAGTAGCCAGATTAAGGAAAATACCCGAACCTACCGTAGAAGCCACCATACCTGTAAGCTTACGTGTGAATTTCACAAACATTCCTGTAATACTTGCCAGCATTCCGCAAGCGGTCATGGCGCCTCCCAGACACATGGCACAGATTATCAGCCAAATAGTGTTCATCATGCCGCCCATACCTCTGGTGGCAATAAGCTCAGTAAGCTGCGATGTCTCTGCCTGAAGACTTGACGAAGTGAACAATGTCTGCAAAGTAGTCTTGAATATAGATCTCACATCGCTGCTTCCGCCTGCCAGTTCTATCACGTTATCCATCTGGAATATGAGCATAAACACAACTGCCATAGTAGCCGAAATAAACAGCGTGATGATAGACGGAACTTTCTTGGCTATAAGTATTCCGGTCACAACCGGTACCAGCAACAGCCACAATGAAATATTAAACCTGTCGGCCAGACCATTTGCAAATTCTGTCATCTCTGCTGTGCTTCCTACTCCATGATTGAAACCTGCAATCAGGAATATTATAAGTGCTATCGTTATCGAAGGCACCGTAGTTATCATCAGATACCTGATATGAGTGAAAAGCGGAGTATCCGTAACCGATGACGCAAGAATAGTAGTATCGGACAAAGGAGATACCTTGTCACCAAAATAAGCTCCTGAAATAATAGCGCCTGCTATCCAGCCTTCTTCAAAGCCCTGAGCCTTTCCTATTCCCATCAATGCAATACCTATGGTTGCAATAGTAGTCCACGAGCTTCCCGTCATAACAGACACTATCGCACAAATAACACAACATGATGCCAGGAAAAGACTCGGATGTATAAGTTGCACACCATAATAAATCAATGTAGGCACTACTCCACTGAGCATCCATGCGGCAGACAAAGCTCCAATAATCAGCAGTATGATAAGAGCCGAACTCACTCCTGCTATATTATTCACTATGGCATGTTCAATGTCTTTCCATTTTATGCCATAACCTGTCATTCCTATTGCTGCACAAATGGCTGTAGCAATAAGCAGACAAACCTGACTGGCACCTGAAAGAGCATCAGATCCGAAACTTCCGATAGTGAAATACAACAAGACCACCAATATGGCAATTGGCAAAATAGAGAAAAATGGAGAGGGATAAGTTGTCAATTTTTTCATCCTCAAAAACAATCTTAATTTTAAACCTGAATAAAAACCCGTGCAAAGGTCTGAATATTTTCTCTTATTCACATAAAAAAGACAATGATATTCCGTTTTTTTTGCAAAATTTCTGAAATATCATTAGCTTTTATGGGTGTATTAAGCATGATATTTGTATTTTTGTACTGATTTACACATTATAATGAGAAAGTTCACACTGCTAAAACATACATTCAGAACCATTATCATATCAATGATGGTCATATATTTCGGATTGATAGCTTTGCTTAATATTCCTTTCGTTCAGCAAAGTATCAGTGCTATTGCAGTTCGCGAACTGACAAAAATACTGCATACGGAAGTAAAAATCGGAAATATAGATTTAGGTCTGCTCAACAGAATCATAATAAACGACCTTGAGATATACGATAAAGATTGCAGCAATATTGTCAATATAGCCAGATTTTCAGCCAAATTCGATATACAGGCTATTTTAAGAGGTAAAATCAGCATAAACAGTATCCAACTCTTCGGATCGGACTTTAATCTTGTCAAGAAAGACAAACAGTCCGACTTGAATATCAAATTCATTACCGATTTATTCGCCAGCAAGGATAAGGACAAAGAGAAGAAAATAATTGATTTAAGAATAAATTCAATACTCGTAAGAAGAAGTAGCGTCAATTTTAATATCCTTTCAGAGGATGAAACTGACGTAAAGTTCAACCCTTCGCATGTTTCTGTAAAAAATATATCTGCTAATATTTCATTGAAAGCGTTATCACGGGACTCGCTGAATATTCATGTCAAACGTATAAGTATGGCAGAGAAATCAGGTCTGACACTGAAGAAACTGTCTTTCAAGGCCATAGGAAATAAAAACAACCTGCGTATTGATGATTTCGAGCTTTTACTTCCTAACAGCAACATACGCATAGACAGCCTGAAAGCAGATTTTGACAACATGATGCAAATCAAACAGATTTCAGACATCAACTATATGTGCGACCTGTCGGCCAAAATCGTACCTTCTGACGTAAAACCGCTGATACCGGCACTAAAAAACTTCAATGATACCGTCAACATAAATGCCATGTTGACAAACAAAAATACTATCCATAGTATAAGAAACCTGAACATCTTCTCAAACGACAGATCGGTAAATCTGTTATTGGGAGGCGACCTTGTCCTTGCCAGCGACACAGCAAACACCAATTTTGATATTGACATCAAGAAAATTGACGTAAGCGAAAAAGGGGCAAAGTGGATTTTCCATAACATCAACGGAAACAACAATATGCCCGGTATAGTCCAAAGAATCGCATCGGCAAGCGTTTCCGGAAAAATAAAAGGTACACCGGACAAGATAGAAAACAGAGTTACCATATACACCCCACTAGGCAATATACAATCGCAGTTCTTCATGAACAGAGACTCGGTCAATAAAAGAAGGTCATATTCCGGTAAAGTATATTCACAAGAACTGAATTTGGGTAAGCTTGTAGAAAAAGACAATCTGCTTGGTAATGCAGCATTCAATTTGACTTTGAATGGACTTACGTATATGGATAACAAGCCGGAATCACATGTAAAAGGGGAAATAAAATACCTGGATGTGAAAGGATATACTTATCATAATATCATACTGAACGGTAGATATACTCCTGGCGGTTTCGACGGACATATTGCCATAAACGATGAAAACATTAAATTAAACATCGACGGTAAATTTTCCACGGCTGAAGAAACTCCTGTATTTAAACTTACGGCAGGATTAAGGGATTTCAGACCTGACAAACTGAAACTTAGCAAAAAATATGTCAACACCACATATTCCTTAAATCTTTTGGCGGATTTTAATGGTAAATCTCTTGACGATATAGAAGGAAATATCAGTATCGACAGTTTGATGTGTGCTTCGGAAGATACGGAAAACAATTACTTTCTGCCATATTTCAGACTTATGGCCAATAAAAACGAGAATGGCAAAACTGTCAGGATAGAGTCTGATTTCATGAACGGCGAGATTAATGGTAATTATTCATACAAGACCATTACCTCGAGCGTTGTAAAGGTGGCCCACAGATATATTCCGTCATTCTTCCAGGAAGACAACAAGATTATCAAACAAAAAACTGACAATAACTTTACACTCAAGTTTAATATTGACAACTCAGACTTTCTGCATAAAGTCATGAAGTTGCCAATCGACATGAGTATGCCGGCCACTATCAACGGATATATAGACGACAGCAAGACAAAGGTTTATATAAATGCCAATATTCCGGAAATCATATACAACAACAAGAAATACGAATCGACCACATTACTGTTCGAAAACCCTCAGAAAGACCTTCATTGCCATGTAAGATCCAACTTGCTGATGAACAAAGGTGCTATGGTGAATTTAAGCCTGAATGCTATAGCATATAACGACACGCTTGCTACAAACGTATTTTGGGGAAACAACACCAACGTTACATATAGCGGAAAGGTTTCTGCATATACAATATTCTCGAAGAATGCCAATAACGGCAAACTGCATACGGACATTGAATTGAAACCAAGCCAGATCGTACTTAACGACACTATATGGAACATACACAAGTCGAACATAAGTATCGACAAGGACAGCATAGACATCTCAAACTTCCTTTTCGAACATGGCAAACAGTATGTAAAAATCAACGGCCGTCTGGGTACAACCGAAGCAGATTCCTGTATTGTCGATCTTCAGAACGTAAATCTGCTGTACATAATGGACATGATACAATTCCATGCGGTAAAATTCGAGGGGAACGCAAGCGGTAAAGTCTTTGTCTCAAATGTGCTGAAGAAACCTTTGCTTGACGCCAACCTCAAAGTAGGTAATTTCTCACTGAACGAGGCGTTATTGGGGGAAGCTGATATAAAAGGCGGTTTTGATAACGACAAAGGCAGAATACTGCTCGATGCGGATATACGTAAGTCGGACGGAGTATTTACCGGCGTAAAAGGCTATATATCGCCAAAGGAGAAAGGACTTGACCTGGACATCAATGCCGGAGGTACAGACTTGGCTTTCCTTCAGCATTTTATAAAAGATATTTTCAGCGACATACATGGAAAGGCGTACGGCAATGTACGACTGTTCGGTCCGTTCAAGGGACTTGACCTGGAAGGCAGAGCCAAGGCTGAAATTGGAATGAAAGTAAATGTACTGAACAGCAGATTCGAAGCCAAAGCCGATTCGGTAATAATAAACTCAGGTGAATTTCTGTTCAAGGATATAAAACTGACCGACAGCGAAGGCAATTCAGGCGTAGCAAACGGATATTTAAGACATCAAAAGCTCAAACACCTCAGTTATATGTTCCAGTTCGACACAAATAACATGATGGTTTTCAGCTCAGACAGTGAAACTCCGGAATTCCCTTTCTACGGAAATATCTATGCTTCGGGAAGAACTACTATTAGAGGAAATGAGAATACTGGACTTGTGGTTGACGGAAATGTAAGGGCCGAAGACAAGACTTCTTTTGTCTATGTACTAGGAACGGCCACTGAAGCCATAAGCAAGCAGTTCATTACTTTCGTGGATAGAACACCAAAGCGAAGACAGGAAGAAATACATACCGAACTGTATCATTATTTGAACGAACAGAACACTGATGAAGATAATGCAGTTCCACAAGACATAAGAATAAACCTACAGATTGAACCGTCCGCACAGGCCGACATGAAAATTATAATGGATCCGGCTTCAGGTGATTACATCTCTGCGAAGGGTACAGGAAGTTTGAGAATAAACTTCTTCAACAAAGGTAATTTCCAGATATTCGGCAATTACAACATATCGGAAGGTATCTACAAGCTGAGTATGCAGAACATCATAAGGAAAGATTTTGTCCTCAGACAGGGAGGCAGCGTTTCTTTCAATGGAGACCCTAAGGCAGCGAACCTGAACGTACAGGCTGTTTACACTGTCCCTTCAGCATCATTGAACGACCTTATTGCGGATGCAACATCCACCAGGGGCAATATCAGGGTGAACTGTATAGTAAACCTTTCGGGACTGTTGACATCGCCAAATTTAAGTTTCGACATAGAGTTGCCTACAGTAAACGAAGAGGACAGACAAGTAGTGAAGAGTCTGACCAGCACACCGGAACAGATGACAACACAGATTATCTATCTGCTTGGAGTTGGCAAATTCTATACATACGATTATGCCGCACAGAGCGGACAGTCCGACGCTACTAGCTCGCTGGCATTCAGCACATTGTCAGGACAGCTTAACAATATGCTCTCGCAGGTTATCGACAGCCAGAACTGGAACCTTGGAACAAACCTTACTACAGGTCAGAACGGTTGGACAGACGTTGAGGCTGAAGCCATACTGAGCGGAAGACTTCTGAACAACAGACTTATTATAAACGGAAACTTCGGATATAAGGAAAATACGCTGAGAAATACTAACTTTGTAGGCGATTTCGAAGCGATCTGGCTATTAACCAAAAACGGCGACTTCCGATTGAGAGGATATAACCAGACGAACGACAGATACTTCACTAAATCAACGCTCACCACGCAGGGTATAGGTCTTATCTATAAAAAGGATTTCACCCGTTGGGACGAGCTTATTGACTGGGTAAGCAATTTCCGATTGTACAGAAAGAAGAAAATGTCGGAGAACAAGAAATGAATACACATAAAAACAATATAAGAATAATGAACAGTAATCTTTCGCTCCCGTCAGAATGGGACAAACAGAGTTATATACAGCTGACATGGCCACACATCAATACAGATTGGGCTTATATGTTGGAAGAAGTGGAAAAGTGTTTTGTAAATCTCGCTACAGAGATTGCATCAAGACAACCTCTCCTACTTGTTGCACCGGAATTCCCGGAGGCACTCAAAGATTTTCCATATAAAGAGAATATCACGTTCTTTCAGTGCAAGACTAACGACACTTGGGCAAGAGACCACGCATTCATTACACTGAAAGACAAACATGGCGACCCTCAACTGCTTGATTTCTGTTTCAACGGATGGGGTATGAAATTCGCTGCCGACAAGGATAACCTTATCAACAGCAAGCTTTTCGGCAAGCACATTCTGAACGGTGACTATATAAACAAGCGTGACTTCGTTCTGGAAGGCGGTTCCATTGAAAGCGACGGAAAAGGTACGCTCCTCACCACATCGCTTTGCCTGCTGGCACCAAACAGAAACGATACAATGTCGCGCCATGAGATAGAAGACTATCTGAAAGATGCTTTCAGTCTTCAGCAGATTCTCTGGCTGGACTATGGTTATCTGGCGGGCGACGACACTGACAGCCATGTTGATACCCTTGCAAGACTTTGTCCGGACGACACAATAGCATACGTAAAATGCAGCAATCCCGACGACGAGCATTACAGCGCCCTGCAGGCTATGGAAAAGCAGCTAGAATCATTCACTACACTCGACGGCAAACCATACAGACTGCTTCCTCTGCCTATGCCTGAAGCTATCTATGACGAGGACGGCTACAGACTTCCAGCCACTTACGCGAACTTCCTGATAATGAATGATGCTGTGCTATACCCTACTTACGGTCAGCCTGAAAATGACAAAGAAGCGGCAAGAGTTCTGGCGCAGGCTTTCCCGGGAAGAGAAATCGTAGGCATAGACTGTAATGCCCTCATCAAACAGCACGGATCATTGCATTGCGTTACAATGCAATATCCAGAATCAGTATTCAAAGGATAAAAACATCAACATTATAATTTAACAGACATGAGCAGAATAATAAGAGTAGGTATCGTCCAGCAGTCATGCACAGGAGATATCAAATATAACTTGGAAAAACTTCACAGAAATATAGCTTCACTGGCAAAAGCCGGAGCACAACTAGTAGTATTGCAGGAATTGCACAACTCACTTTACTTCTGCCAGACAGAAGACACAAGACTGTTCGACCTTGCAGAACCTATACCAGGCCCTTCAACAGGATTTTATAGCGAAATAGCAGCGGCATACGGTATAGTTCTTGTAACATCACTGTTCGAACGCCGTGCGGCAGGTCTATATCACAACACAGCCGTAGTGTTCGAAAAGGACGGAAGCATAGCAGGCAAATACCGCAAGATGCATATTCCGGACGATCCTGCTTATTACGAAAAATTCTATTTCACTCCGGGCGATATAGGTTTCGAGCCGATTCAGACCTCAGTAGGAAAACTCGGTGTACAGGTATGCTGGGACCAATGGTATCCGGAAGGAGCCCGCATGATGGCGCTCAAGGGAGCAGAACTGCTCATCTATCCTACTGCCATAGGCTGGGAAAGTACTGACACACAGGAAGAGAAACTTCGTCAGCTCGGTGCATGGGTTACAGTGCAGAGAGGTCATGCTGTGGCAAACGGACTGCCTGTAATCGCAGTAAACCGTGTAGGACACGAGCCTGATCCTTCAGGCCAGACCAACGGTATCCAGTTCTGGGGAAACAGCTTCGTGGCAGGTCCGCAGGGAGAGATAATCGCCCAGGCTGACAATATGAAGGAAGAAAATATCATAGTAGATATAGACATGAACCGCAGCGAGAACGTACGCCGTTGGTGGCCGTTCCTTAGAGACCGTAGAATTGACGAATTTGGAGAACTGACAAAACGATTCAGAGATTGATAAATCATACATGACATGGGTAAACTTGCACTTAAAATCTTTAAAGCATTATATGGGCTTGACATTGAGGCTCAAAGTACCGAACTTACCAGACTTAGGCTTGAAAACAGAAGACTGTCTGAACTGTTGAGAAGTACATCAAGGGAATATAACGTCCTCAACGACAAGTACAAGAAGAAAAAAGAAAGTCTCAGCAATGAATGTGGGGTGGTATCCGACGAGCTCAATGAGCTTAAGGAAAAGTACGAGGCCCTGGTCATGGAGAAAGATAATCTTGAAAACGCCATCAAGGAAAATTCTGAAAAGTTTAAAGAAGAAACAGATAAGGTTTCCCTGGAATCTGAAAAGATGTCCGGGGAGATCGGAAATCTGCAGAAGGTCATAGAAAGATTGAATGCAGAGAAAGATATTCTCGAAAAAGAAAAAGAAACACTCTGTAAGGAAAAGGAAACTCTTGGCACAGAAAAAGAAAATCTTGCTAAAGAACTGGAGACTATCAGCAAAGAAAAGGAGACGCTCAGCAATGAGAATGAGGCAGTCAACAATGAACTGAAATCAATCAAAGAGCGTCATCTTTCTGAAAAAGAAAGCCTCAACAAAGAGCTGGAATCGCTTCATGAACTTCATCAAGCCGAAAAGGAAAATCACAACAGCGAATATGAGTTGGTGGCTGATGAGCTGAAAGCGCTCAAAGAAAAATACGAGACTTTAGTCAAAGAAAAAGAGGAACTGGAGAAATCCGCAAAAGAAAATTCCGAAAAGCATAAGGAAGAGACAAGCAAAATTTCCTTTGAATCAGAAAAGATGAGCGGAGAAATTGAAAATCTGCAAAAGGTTATTGCCGGACTGAATACAGAAAAAGAAGCACTGATCAAAGAGAAAGAAAATCTTTGTAATGAGAAGGAAAGTCTCTTGCAAGAAAAGAATGTTCTCGGCATCGAAAAGGAAAACCTTGACAAAAAGAATGAAGAACTTGGAAAGGAAAATGAGACTCTGAATAAAGAAAAGGAAGTTCTCAGCAAGGAGAAAAAGGCTCTTAACAAGGAGAAAGAAAATCTCAGTAAAGAGCTTGAAACGCTAAGCAAAGAATTAGATTCTCTCAAAGAAAGCCACAAAGCGGAAAAAGAGAGTCTGAGCAATGAGTTAAAATCAGCAAATGAACTTCACATTGCAGAGAAAGACAACTTAAACAAAGAAATAGAAAGCCGTGAAAAGGAAATAGCATCACTCAAAGAGTTATATAATAAGGAGAAAGAAGAGAACACTACCCTCTCCGAAAAAGTGAAAACCCTGGAAAGTGAAATAGCAAATCTCAGCCTTACAGCTCAAACGACAGAGGAAGTACCACCTGTTAATGAAGAAGAAAATGAAGTACTTCCGGCTGCTGAAACTTCCATCGATAAGGAATCAGACGATATAACTGATGACGAGGAAGCGATGAAAGAGAATATGCAAAAGGAAATAGTCTCTTTAACACAGAAATATGATTATATCCGCGTCACAACAACAATAGGAAACCAGTATATCTACCAGTCCAGACATTTCCAACTTAGGACAGGACTGTTTGATTGGGGAATAGAAGGAAAGGAAATTATCACTGACGAAATCCTTTATCTGGAAAATTCAGCGGTGACAAAAATGGAAGGTCTGGACAGTCCTTTCGACGGTGAGGAAATAATATGCAATATGGAAGACGAGGATTCCGCTTCTGCCGTTGCCGATTCTTTACTGATGGCAATCTGTACATATCAGCCAATACAGGTAAATTATCATGACAAGAACGGACGTACAACTCTGAAGAATCTGTATCATGTCACTTTCAAGCCTTTGGCCAACAAGTTCAGTCTGCCATACAAAAATCTTTTCAGAGATATGCTCGACGAGAAGATTGATGCGGAACAACTCTCTGCATTATGTCCGCACAATCCTGAGCCAAGAAACTTCGCTATTCCGCAAATTCAGACTCTCCGCCGTTTCAATGCTTTCTTCACTACAAAAGAAGGCATAGAAACAATGAAAGAAGGAATTAAACTTGCACAGGATGCAGAACAGACAGAACTGGCAGAAGTGCTGATGAGTAAAATTCAGAGCTGAAAAACCTTTTAGGACACGTTCACCGGGCGTTCAGGAAACGTTCAGTAAACGTAGTCTGAACATGGTTTTGATTTATTAGCCTGAAAGTTGACTATTTAGAAAATAGTCCGTTTTAAGCACAAATTTATCCTCAAAACGTGTACGGTCTTCTAAAAAAATTATAATTTTGCAGTATGAAAGAGCTAGCAAGACATATAGAAGTACTTTTACTGGAAAATGACTGTGTAATAGTTCCCGGTCTGGGAGGTTTCATTGCACACAATAAAGCTGCAGAGTTCAAGGATTCTGCAAATGTATTTTGCCCGCCGGTAAGGACTATCGGTTTCAATCCGCAGCTTATAATAAACGACGGTTTATTGGCACAGTCATACATGCAAGCCTACGACACTGACTTTCCCGACGCAAGCAGGAAGATAGAGAGTGTAGTATCTCAAATAAAAGATTCATTATATAAAAACGGACAGGCAGAACTTGAAAATATAGGAACACTATATTATACCATGGCAGGAGTATATGGTTTTGAACCATATCAGAATGCTTTCTTCAGTCCGAGTCTGTATGGTTTGGGCAGTTTCTCAATTTCTCCTCTTTCTGAGTTGAAACCGGTCAAGGAAACCGCTGTAGAACCGCGTATAATAATAGAAACAGTACCTTCTCGCGAAGAAGACAGTAAAGAAAAGGCAAAACAACGTCATATCATTAAGCGTATGGCAGAGCATGCTGTAGGAATTGCCGCTGCTGTTATATTATTCTTTGTACTCTCTGTTCCGGTAGAGAACACTTATCTCGATAATTCAAGCTATGCATCTTTAGGAGCAGAAACCATGCTTGATGCCATCAGAAGCAAGTCAATGGCAACAACATCGCTTAAGACAAAGGATATCAAGCAGAATAATGCTACAAACAGACGAAACAATGTGAACACTTTACGTCCTGTTGCTGTTAAAAGTGTAAAGGTGGAAAAAGCCGAGCCTAAAGCTTCTAAAGAAGTAAAGGCATTACCTGCTGTCGCAAAGAAAGAGGTTGTAAAGACTGAAGCAGTTAAGGCTGAAACTAAAGGTACAAAAGAAGTACAGAAAAGCAATTCTGCGCAAAATAAGGGTCTGTTCGTTATCGTATCGAGTCTGCAAACCATGCAGGATGCGGAAAAAGAGCTAGCCAAATTCAAGAAACAGGGATACGAAGAAGCTACTATCCTGACATCAGACAACCGTTACCGTATAGCATTATACCGCTATACAGACAAGTCAAAAGCATACGAAAAGATAAATGAACTGAGAAAAGACGAACAGTTCAAGACAGCGTGGTTACTGAATAAATCCAAATGATTAATTTTTAAGGAATGAAAAGAGTAAGATGTCCTAAATGCGACAATTACATCCAGTTTGATGAAACCAAGTATGAAGAAGGACAGTCATTGGTTTTCATCTGCCCCGAGTGTAAGAAACAGTTCAGCATACGTTTGGGACGTACCAAGCTTAATGCAGCAACACGTCGCGAAGAAATCATAGACGAAAAGGAAGGAACAAAGGATTTTGGCAATGTAGTGGTTATTGAAAACACTTTTGCATACAAACAGGTATTGCCTCTGCATGAAGGCGATAACGTGATAGGACGCAGATGCAAGGGAACAGATGTTGATATAGCCATAGAAACAAACGATCCGAGCATGGACCGCAGACATTGCATAATCAACGTAAAAAGAAACAAGCAAGGAAAATTAATATATACATTAAGGGATAACGACAGTATTACAGGAACATTCCACATGAATGAAATCCTGGGGCCTAAAGAAAGAGTTATAATCGAAGAAGGAAGTATTTTCACTCTAGGCGCTACTACTCTTATTCTGCGCGGTGCAGAAGAGGATAATGAATAATAAACTATATTTTTAACTAACATCACACTACTTTTTTACTTATGGCATTTACCAACAACGTAATGATTGTGAGACACAAACTGCTTGAAAATCTGGTAGCTTTGTGGAAGGAGAAACAGTTAATTGAAAAAATCGACCGTATTCCATTGGAATTCAGTCCAAGACGTTCTCAGCCTGTAGGACGTTGCTGTATCCACAAGGAACGTGCGGTGACAAAATACAAGTCACTCCCTCTGTTGGGATGGGATATGTCCGACGAGACAGACGAACTTACACCGCTGTCTGAATATGCACGCAAGGCACTTGAAAGACACGGAAAAATCAAGGAAAACATTCTTTGCGTGATAGACGAGGCTTGTTCATCATGCGTTCAGGTAAACTATGAAGTAAGTAACCTGTGTAGAGGTTGTGTGGCAAGAAGCTGCTACATGAACTGCCCTAAAGGTGCTGTACATTTCGACAAGAAAACAGGTCAGGCACGTATTGACCACGACACTTGTATAAGCTGCGGTATCTGTCATAAGAGCTGTCCTTATCATGCTATCGTATATATTCCTGTACCATGCGAGGAAGCATGTCCTGTAAAGGCTATCAGCAAGGATGAACACAACATAGAGCATATCGACGAAAGCAAATGTATCTATTGTGGAAAATGTCTTAACGCATGTCCTTTCGGTGCCATATTCGAGATTTCACAGGTGTTCGATGTTCTTGAAGAGATACGTGCAGGAAAACAGGTGATTGCCATCCCTGCCCCATCAATACTCGGACAGTTTGATGCTAAAATAGATGAAGTATATGGAGCATTAAAGCAGATTGGTTTTGCCGATGTTATCGAAGTAGCTGAAGGAGCTATGCAGACCACAAGCAATGAAGCCCACGAACTTCTTGAAAAGATTGCTGAAGGACAGACGTTTATGACTACTTCATGCTGTCCTTCATATATAGAACTTGTAAACAAGCACATACCTGCAATGAAACCATACGTTTCTACTACAGGTTCTCCAATGTACTACGCATCACGCATCGCAAAGAAGAAATATCCTGATGCTAAAGTGGTATTCATAGGTCCATGTATCGCCAAGAGAAAAGAAGCACAGCGCGATGAATGCGTAGATTATGTGATGACTTTCGAGGAAATAAGCTCAGTTATCAAAGGTATGGGAATCGACCTGAAGGAAGTTTCTCCATACAAGGTAGCCAAAGAATCTGTATGCGAGGCTCACGGATTTGCACAGGCCGGAGGTGTGGCAGGAGCTGTAAAAGCTTACCTGGGTGAAAAGGCAAACGGCATTAAGATTATGCAGATTTCGGATTTCAACAAGAAGAATATCGGTGTTCTCAGAGCATACGCCAAGACTGGTAAAGTTGACGCACAGTTCATCGAAATGATGGCCTGCCCTGAAGGATGTATCACAGGTCCAAGTTCATTCAACGATCCTCTTTCAGGCAAAAGACAGCTTAATCAGGATTTGCTGAAACGTCCTCTGAAATACGAGAACTACAAGGAAGAAGAATAAATAAAGATTTTTCATATCACATATATATATGAGAAAACTTATAGAGCGACTTCATCGGGAGAAAACACTTTCTTCCGATGAATTTCGTATATTATTGGATGACTGCGATGACGACAGTCTTGAACTGATAAACAGCATTGCACGCTCCGAAACACAGAAAGTGTTCGGCAACAGGATTTTCGTGCGCGGACTTATAGAGGTTGGAAACTGCTGTCACAACGACTGCCTTTACTGCGGAATACGCCGTAGCAACAGGAATGTGGAAAGATACAGACTAGACAAGGAAACTATACTGCAATGCTGTGACGAAGGCTACAGGCTGGGGTTCCGTACTTTTGTACTCCAGGGTGGCGAAGACAACTATATGACCGACGAAAGAATAGCAGACGTTGTATCGTCCATACGCCGGGAATATCCGGACGCTGCCATAACACTGTCATTGGGAGAAAAATCATACGAAGCATACAAGATGTTCTATGAAGCCGGAGCCAACAGATATCTGCTACGTCATGAGACTCACAATCCTCATCATTATTCATTGTTGCATCCCGAAACGATGTCACTGCAAAACAGGCTGCAATGTCTTAAGAATCTGAAGGAGATAGGCTATCAGACAGGTACAGGCATTATGGTCGGCAGTCCGGGACAGACCACAGACAATATCATTGAAGATATTCTGTTCATCGGCGAATTCAAGCCACAGATGATAGGAATAGGCCCTTTCATACCGCACAGTGACACTCCATTTGCTGATAAAAGCGCTGGCAGCATACGCACTACCCTACTCCTGTTGTCAATATTCAGACTTATGCATCCACACGCACTCATACCGTCAACAACGGCATTGGCTTCACTCGCCCCCGACGGACGCGAAAGAGGAATACTGGCAGGTGCAAATGTAGTGATGCCAAATCTCTCTCCTCCACAGGAAAGAAGCAAGTATTCGCTGTACAACAATAAGGCATCAATGGGTGCCGAAGCAGCAGAAGGTCTGGCTTTTCTTGAACAAAAGCTTAGTGCCATTGGTTATACTATTGACTACGGTCGAGGAGATTATGTTGAATAAGAGAAGTTAATTCTTTAACTTTCATAACTCCTTTAACCACTATAACTTCTAAAAAATATAATTATGTACAGAGCCGATTCAAAAAAGGCTGAAGAATTTATCAGCCATGATGAAATTCTTGACACATTGAAATATGCGGAAGAGAATGCTGGAAACAGAGAACTCATATCATCCATAATTGAAAAAGCAAGAGCTTGCAAAGGTATCAGTCACCGTGAAGCCGCACTGCTGCTTGAATGTAACGACCCGGAACTGCTGGAAGAGATATTCAGCCTGGCAAAAGAAATCAAGCAGAAGTTCTATGGCAACAGAATAGTGATGTTTGCCCCGTTGTATCTTTCAAACTATTGCGTAAACAGCTGTGTGTATTGTCCTTACCATATCAAGAACAAGACTATAGCCCGCAAGAAACTCAGTCAGGAAGATATAGAACGCGAAGTCATAGCACTTCAGAATATGGGGCACAAGCGTCTGGCACTTGAAGCCGGCGAAGATCCGCTACACAATCCGATAGAATATATCCTTGAATCCATCAAGACAATATACGGAATAAAGCATAAGAACGGAGCCATACGCCGTGTAAACGTAAATATCGCTGCCACAACTGTAGAGAACTACAGAAAGCTTCACGAGGCAGGAATAGGTACATACATTCTTTTCCAGGAAACATATCATAAGGAGAATTATGAGAAACTTCATCCGCGTGGCCCTAAAAGCAATTATGCTTATCACACAGAGGCAATGGACAGAGCGATGGAAGGTGGAATAGACGATGTAGGACTCGGTGTTCTGTTCGGCCTGAATACCTATAAGTACGATTTCACCGGACTGCTGATGCACGCGGAACATCTGGAAGCCACTTATGGAGTTGGCCCTCACACTATTAGCGTACCGCGAATATGTTCTGCCGACGATATAAATGCCGCAGACTTCGAAAATGCTATCTCCGACGAGATATTCCAGAAGATTGTAGCCATCATCCGTATAGCTGTGCCATACACGGGAATGATTATCTCTACACGCGAATCGCAGAAATCGCGAGAGAAGGTTCTTGAACTCGGTATCTCACAAATCAGCGGCGGCTCGCGTACAAGTGTAGGCGGATATGCCGTAGAAGAGACACCAGAAGAAAACTCTTCACAGTTCGATATCAGCGACAACCGTACACTGGACGAGATAGTGTCATGGCTGCTGAAACTCGGATACATTCCAAGCTTCTGCACTGCTTGCTATCGCGAAGGACGTACAGGCGACCGCTTCATGTCATTGGTAAAAACAGGACAGATAGCCAACTGCTGCTCGCCAAACGCGCTTATGACTCTACAGGAATATTTGGAAGATTACGCCTCTCCTGAGACAAAAGCCCTCGGTACGAAGATGATACGTGAGCAGATGGAAAAGATTCCTAATCCTGCAATAAAGAGACGTGCAATAGAGAATCTGAAATACATTGGCGAAGGAAAACGCGACTTCAGATTCTGATAATATAACTACAGCTTAAATAACCATAATAATATGTCATTGCAAGATACTCCAAGATCAAACCGCACACATATAGCACTTTTCGGTAAAAGAAACAGTGGAAAATCATCGTTGATAAATGCCATCACAGGACAGGAAGTTTCAGTAGTTTCGGACGTAGCCGGAACTACCACCGACCCTGTATATAAATCGATGGAAATACACGGCATAGGCCCGTGTGTATTTATAGACACAGCCGGATTTGATGATGAAGGAGAGCTTGGAAATCTGAGAGTAAAGCAGACATTAAAGGCTACGGAACGCACTGACATAGCTATTATGGTCTGCACAGACGATAATATCGAAGAAGAACTTCGATGGCAGAAAGTACTCACCGCAAAGAATACACCGGTGATATGGGTACTAAATAAGGTAGACATTCTGGATAACAAGACAGAAACAGCCCTTGCCATAGAAAAGAAATGCGGTTCCAAACCTGTCATAGCAAGTACGCTGACAAAGGAAGGCATCGACGAGATAAGAAAAGCGCTGATAGAAAACCAACCTGACAACTCTTCCGACAATAGTATAATAGGAAATCTTGCCGGCGAAAACGATACCGTACTGTTGGTCATGCCACAGGACATTCAGGCTCCGAAAGGCAGACTAATTCTCCCACAAGTTCAAACCCTGCGTGAACTTCTTGACAAGAAATGCCTTGTAATGAGCTGCACTACAGACAAGCTGGAAGCAATGCTCAAAGCGATGGTAAATCCACCGAAACTTATCATCACAGACTCACAGGTATTCAAGACCGTTTTCGAACTGAAGCCAAAGGAAAGCATACTGACATCGTTCTCAGTACTCTTTGCCAAGCACAAGGGCGATATAGACTATTTTGTGGAAGGTGCACGTACGATAGGCAAACTGAACAACAATTCAAAAGTCCTTATAGCCGAAGCATGCACCCATGCCCCACTCACAGAGGATATTGGCCGTGAAAAAATCCCAGCCATGCTCCGAAAAAGGTTTGGCAATGACATACATATAGATATTGTATCAGGACACGACTTTCCGGAAAATCTTGATGGCTACGACCTGATTATCCATTGCGGTGCATGCATGTTCAACAGGAAGTTTATGATGAACCGCGTTGCAAAAGCCAAGGAACAGAATATTCCTATGACCAATTATGGAGTGACTATAGCTTATATTCAGGGGATACTTGATTATATTGAGTATTAAAATAAGGGAAAAGACCTATTAATTAATGACGCAAAAGTCCAATTTTTTATTTACCTTTGTGTAAAGTACAAAAAGAATCAGGTTATGAAATTTCCAATTGGTATCCAAAGTTTTGAACGCATTATTCAAGAAGGTTATATATATGTCGATAAAACTGACATTATTTATGACCTTACACATAATGGAAGCATTTATTTTCTCAGTCGACCAAGACGGTTCGGAAAGAGCCTACTTGTTTCTACTCTGGAAAACTATTATTCAGGACGTAAGGAACTGTTTCGTGGTCTTGCCATAGAAAAGATGGAGACGGAATGGAACGAGTATCCCGTTTTCCATGTGGATTTCAATGCGACTAATTTCACAAACTCAGGAGAACTGGAGAAAAAACTTAATTTTTATCTTACTGAATGGGAACAGAAGTACAATCTGCCTATACGTGAAAATGAATTGGGTCTTGGAGACCGCTTTATAAAGGTTCTCGAGGCCGCTCATCTTCAGACAGGCCGACGCGCTGTGGTACTTGTAGATGAATACGACAAACCTATGCTTGATGTACTGGATGTGGATACCAATCTGGAGGATAAACACCGAAACATTCTGAAAGCTTTTTATTCCGTGTTTAAGGGAGCGGACAAGCATTTGCAATTCGTTTTGTTGACAGGGGTTACAAAATATTCCCAAGAAAGTATATTCAGCGGTTTCAATCAAGCTAAAGATATAAGTATGGATGTACGTTATGAAGCCCTGTGCGGTATTACTCAGGAGGAAATCGTAAAATATTTTACTGAACCTGTATTGCAAATGGCCGTTGAGTATCAGTGTACACCGGAAGAAATGTATAAACTGCTGAAGAGACAATACGATGGTTACCACTTCAGCGATAAACTGACAGACATTTATAATCCTTTCAGCTTGTTGAATGCTCTTGACGCCAAACGTATCAAAGACTATTGGTTCAGCACAGGAACTCCCACATATCTTATTCGCCTGCTTAACCATTCGCATGAGAGGATGAACGAATTTACTGGAAAGTATTACACTCCGGCGGAATTTATTGATTACAAGGCAGACGTGGAACGCCCTTTGCCTATGATATATCAAAGCGGATATCTTACAATAAAGGCATACGACAGAGATTTCAATACCTTCCTTCTTGATTTCCCGAACAATGAAGTAAAAGGCGGATTCCTTACAATGGTGGCTTCGTCATATCTGCAACCAACTGAATAACACCTTCTACCTCATTATGCGTCTGGTGAGTGTTTATACTGTTTATGCCGAGAAGGTGCAGAGCCAGGGACGTGTGGACTGCATAGTGGAAACATCGGACTATGTATATATCTTTGAGTTCAAACTGGACGGTACGGCCCAAGAGGCACTTCAGCAGATAGAGGAAAAAGGATATGCGCGTGAATATGCAACCAATAGCCGCAAAGTATATAAGATCGGAGCATCATTCTCTTCTGAAACCGGCACAATTAGCGACTGGGCAGTAAATTAGAGAAGTATTACTGAATTCTGAGAGTCATGCAATAACCATAATGAATGTAATATGAATGAAAAACTTCTTATAAAATGTGATACTACTATTTATGCGGACGAGATTACAGATTTGCTTGTTGAAAATAATATCGTTTCTCGCCAGCATGATGAGGGGCAAGACCAAAGGCCTGGTGCTTATGGTCCTATTACCGGTATTGCGATATATGTTTTTGAGAAAGACTATGAAAAGGCAGTTGAGATAATAAATCCTATTGTTGACAAGAGAAATAAATCTTATATCTGGTGCCCTAAATGTGGAAGCTACAATGTATCAGCTATAGCCGTAAGTAATAAATATGGAACTGCTATAACATTATTGTGCATCTTTCTTATTCTTATTCCGGGGATTTATCTTGTTTGGGCAAATGATTTTGGCCTCAGATCAACTATTGCGGATTATATAGCATTGTCTATGTTCATTTCGTTTCTTGTAATTGCATTTTTCGGAAAAATTTCCAATGCCAATTATATATGTAAAGATTGCAATAAAAGGTTTAGCCATAAATGATTTTGCGTAACAGTTACCCAGTCTACACAGTACTAACAAATTCTTGAAGATCGTAGGTCGTTACCTGCAGATGGATAGTGCAGATGATAATGAGATAGATAAAATATAAGCGACTAAGCTCAATCTTAGCCGCTTTTATTTATATTCATTATCTTTATTTTTCTTGTTCTGTTATAATCTCTATCAGTTTGTATCTGACATCGCTATCATCAGCAGGTGGATTTGCTAAAGTCGTTTTTTCAACCTTAAGAGTGTATTCAAAACCTTTCTTATATACAAATCCTTCTATGCCATTTAAGGGAAGTTTTGAATAGCTTGAATTTCCTTCTTCTTTAATAAGCATACATTCTACTGGAGTATCGCTTCCCCAAGGAATATAAGTATCAGTTTCCGCAGACACATACATTTTTATTGTTTCTACTTTGTCTGTCATATCATCTTTATCACAACTGATAGAGGCAAATGTAAACAGGAACAGCATCAGTATTCCAAATAAATTCTTTGTTTTCATGTTACTTTGATTATAGTAGTTTATAGTTTTGCAATAACTCTTATTTTCTGCACTGTTTATCGGTTATCTTATTTGTTATAGTTATCTTTTGGATGACTGTATATAACTACGCAAAATTAGGTATAGACCTAATACAATAAAAGGGATACTCAAAACTTGTCCCATATTGAAAAACATCGAATCTTCGAAACCTTTTTGATTTTCCTTTGTGTATTCTAAAAGAAATCTCATGAGAAAAATGGCAAAAATACTAAAGCCAAAATAGAAATAACTTCCGACTTTAAACAACTGTCTTTTATATTTGTATAGAGAATAAGCTATCAGGAAAATAATAAAATAGCTTATTGACTCATAAAGCTGTGAAGGATGTCTTGGTAAATCGTCAACGTATCTGAATATAAAAGCCCATGGCAAATCTGTCGGACGTCCAATAATTTCAGAGTTCATTAAATTTGAGATTCTTATAAAAGCTCCCCCTAATGGAGCCAAGATAGCTATGATGTCTATTATCTTCGGGAATGGAATATGAATCTTCCGTGAGTATAATAACATGGCAATGAACAAACCTATTGCACCTCCGTGGCTTGCCAATCCTTTGTATCCTATAAACTCGTAAACTCCATTAGCATTTTCTCTAAATGGTATAAATATTTCAATTATATGAGAAGAAAAATATTCAAAGTCATAAAATAGACAGTGACCAAGTCTTGCACCTCCGAAAATACCAATAACAGCATATATAAAAAGTTTCTCCATTGCATCAGGAGTATAAATCTTCTCCTTCTTGTATATATGGCCAATTATGTAATAACATAAGACAAGTCCAGTAACAAAAATCAAACCATAATATTGAATCTTAACCGGACCAAGACTAAATATAACAGGATCTATATCCCAATTTATGTATAATATTGGATTCATTGTATTTGAAATTTATAATTCTGTATTTACATTACTTTTTACTATTCATAATTACCTCTAAAGTGGTAAACTAAACGTGGAAAATCTTCATATTTCTTTCCATCAACCCATAATTCCAGAGGAGAGATATTAAACATTATGAAATTATGTCCTACTTCAGCGTCCCCACCAAAAGTCTGAGCAAAAACAATCCGAATAGAAGGAGGTGCTCCATAACCGCCTAATACGTCGACATCCTTAGGTCGCAATCCAAAATTTATATTCCAACCGTCACTCTGATGAAAATCATAACCAGCAACAACTTCCACCTCTCCAATTTCACGCAGGCGCTCCGTCAGGCCTTCATCTGAAATCAGTTCTACATATGGTAATAATGACATATTGAATTTGAGTGAATCGCGTGAAACAGCTATTGCATTCTGAAGTTCTGTTATACTTGAACCTTGATAATAGTCTACTTGTACAGTGCCATGATAGGTTCCTTTCATGTCGAATAGCATCTGTTGTATTTCTTCTTTAGAAAAGCCCTCTTCCTCTTTATTACAGCTAATAATGGTAAATGTTAACAGGAACAATATCATTATTCCAAATAGATTTTTTGTTTTCATAATACTTTAATTAACTCAATTTTTTGTACTGGATTATCATTCAAAACAGCTAATATCGCAAATATAGTGTTTATAATCTAATACGGATTCTATCCTCCATTTTTTTTGTAAAAAAGAGTCTAATATTCTGCTAATTATAACAATATATCTGTGGTACTTACATTTTTTACTCTTACATACGATTCTTCTGGCTCTCCCCTGCTCCTGTTCCTTTGTACTTACTTTTGGTTGTATTAAACTTATAGCGGACAGTCAGGCTGACACTACGTGCATTTGGGTCGTTATACATCTTGATAGTACGCACCTCTCCAGAATATAAAGTTCCGTATTGTTTTTGAGTATTAAAGATGTCATTGGCCTGAAGCAGAAAACTCATTCTGCCATTCATGATAGATTTATGCAAGCTTCCGTTTACCGACCAACTCTGTTCGTCCAATCTGGTATTCTGCATATCGCCTGTACTCATCCATCTGACACCCATGTTTAGAAGAAAGCCCATAGGCAATTCAAGACTGTTATCCCAGTTAAGCATAAACAATGGCTTGTTCAGATTAATGTTACCTTCAGGGCTTTCCACCTCCAGCCATTGCTTGTTCAAGCTGGCTGTCCAGGAAGGCGACCATTTACCTATGGTAGTAGCAGCAGTTATAGCGACAAACAGCATGTCATAAGCGGGTGAATTGTTCTGGCTTATCAATGCGATGGTAGGATCTTCGCTTGAGTATGGATAACTTGTATTAAAGATATCATCTTTAACATGCTGGTATCCTGCACGCCCAGACAACCATCTGTAGGATACACCTAAGTTTAGTGAGTTTGTCATGACTGGTCTCAACAACGGGTTTCCGCCTTCATAAGTATAACGATTGATATATACCACCTGGCTGCTCAGTTGTGAGTAACGCGGACGCTGTATCTCCGATCTGTACTGCAACATAACCTGTGTTTTTCCAAGTGGAAAGAAAAGCGATGCCGAAGGAAACACATTGTGGTAAACCTTACTCTGATCTTTCTGATGTTCATCATTTACATAATAATCAAAATCATCGTACTCGTATCGGATGCCCAGCTGAGCGTTTACTTTGCCAAATGCCTTGCTGTATTCTGCATAGGCAGAAGCGTTGTTCTCATTAATTTCATCTTTACTGTCGGATATGATACCTTCGGGATTACGATAGTCCATGTTTCTGTTCATATATCCATATTCTGCACCAACAGAGAAATTACCTCCCCATAAAGGGCGTGACAATACAACCTTGGCAGCATAAAATTCATATTCAGTGTCACTGTATGTAGTTACATTGCGGACAGAGTTGGTTCCGTCCATGGCATTTATCTGCTCATTTGCCAGATTGTCCGCATCAGTTGTCTGCCAGATGGCATTACCATCCACATCAATTTGCCAGTTACCGGCATTGCCGTTATAATACAAATCAAGAGTATGTTTGGTATAATCATTAGAGCCGACGGAAGAGTTGTCAGAAGATTCATAATCCGTTCCATTACTGAATACATCGGTATATACATCCATATAATTTTTGTAATACGGTTGCCTTGAGATACGATAATATGCGCCCAACGAATGATTGTTATTAAACACATAATTCATACCCAACCTACCGGTAAATGTCCTGCTCCGGCTTTCCACATCTGTAAGACTTTCCTGTTTCCAGTGTTTATCCAGATAAGTATCCTGAACGGCCTGATGAGTCTTCCAGTAGTAGCTGTCAGAATAAAACAAAAGGCCAAACAAATCAAAGTTATTCTTTCGGTAATTAAAGTTGAACTGGTCCAGCCATCCCGCTTTCTTGTTGTAATCTCCCATTAAACGATTGTCAAAGCCAAAACCCTCACCTGCCGGTTTTTGTGTATTAATACGTATAACAGCCTTCACAGATGCATCGTAACGAGCACCTGGGTTCATCACGACCTCCACATTCCGAATACTGGTACTGGATAACTGGTCAAGTTCTGAAAGGTCACGTACCTTGCGTCCGTTTATATAATACTCCGGTGTTCCTCGCCCTAATACTTGCAAACCGTTGCCTACATCTGCCACACCAGGCAATTTGCGCAATACATCATTGGCTGTACCGGCATAAGACAGTTTGCTATTCTTTACTTCAGTGACCATGGCATCACCCTTAACGCGTGTTTTAGGCAAATCACCCTTTACCACCACTTCACCAAGCATCTGTGCATCCGAAACAAGCTGTACAATACCAATATTTGCCGGAGATACCGGCTTACATACGGTCTTATATCCGATAGAAGATATTTTCACTATCTGGTTTTCCGATGTTGCCTCCAATGTGAAAGATCCGTCCTCACCGCTGATAGTTCCGCTAACAAAAGCAGAATCCGGCAAGGACAGAAGCACCACATTGGCGTATGATAAAGGTTGGTTCTTCTCGTCAACCAGTTTTCCGCTTACGGTCTGCGCGGATAGAATTACAGGCAAGAAGACCAACAAAGATGTAAATAGAAAAGTTTTAATCGCTTTCATTATAAAGATACTTTTTAGGTTATTATTGCTCATGGTTTATATCTCCGAATGCAAAATTAGAACATATAACAATACACCATTTAAAAAGTATCTCTACATTTAGCCATTAACAAAATACGGCATAATACACTGATTATATGCGTATTATGCCATATTATACGATTATGTCAATCTCTACATTTTCTTTTTTCAGAACTCTGCCACCCACCTGTCGAGTGTCATATCCTCAGAAAGACCGCCTTCCAACGAATCACTCAAATGCTTTTTCAGACGGAACTTCTTTTGGGATACAGAAGAGACACTGACACCGAATATCTCCGACATCTGAGTGTTGCTGAAACGGAGCTTGATCAGGATACAAAGATGAAGCTCCTGCTTTGTAAGTGTCAGACAGATACTCTGCATACGGCTCACGAAATTGCCGTACGTACTTTCGCACATTTGCTCCAGAGTCTCCCATTCCTTATCATCAAGAACACGGCATTTCTCTCTAAGTTCCTTAACCAATCTGTCATTGTCCACAACATAGTCGGCAAGCATACGTTCACGCTGCTTCAGGTTAAGGTTCTCTTCTGATATACTACGGAATTTCTCCGTATCACGGCGGGCCTTGTCAAGTTTAGAGGTATATTCGACAATATGCTGTTGCAGAGTGTTTATATTTTCAGACAGCCTGCTATTCTCTGACTGAAGACTGTCTATCTGTTCACGATATGAATCTATATCTTCAGCATTAACTTCCTGACGTGATATCTGCTCCTGCAGCTCGTCCATATAGCGGTTGTTCTGCATGAGCCGTGTCTCGTATTCGTGCAGTTGAAGCATGTAGTCCTGTAGCTGTTCCGACTGTTTGCGGATAGTAGTTTCCTTACGGACAAGACGTTTCTGGTAAAAATATGCTACAACAGCTATAACTACAATCAGGCATATCGTGATGATGAACAGCATACGCTGCGCATCTGCCTTCTCCAGCTTCAGACGCTGTTGCTCAGTGATGAGTTTCTGATGGTCATACTTCTCCTTATAGGCGATGATTTCCTTGCCTTTATCCAAGGACATGACAGAGTCGGTATAGAAAAGAAGTGAATCGCAATAGGTCTTCAGATATTTACGGTATTCAGGCGTATCACCCAATTGATACAGAGCTTTATATATGGATTTTTTGGTATAAACATTATCCGTATTTAAGTCCTTGTTCAAATAGAAATATGCAGAATCATACTGATTTAGCATTAAATAATTTGTACCAATCAGCAATGATGGCTGATACATCTTAGGTAATGCTTTTAGAATTTCCAATGACTTTTCAAACTTCCAACTGTTCGTATAAACCAAAGCAATTTCTTTTTGTATTGAATAATAATATTCATTGTTTTCAAATCCGAGTTCAACAGCTTTTGCAGCAGTTTTCTGATAGGTTTCTATTGCTTTTGGAAATTCATTTGATATGCAATAACATCTGGCCAACAATCCTAAAGATGTCATCTGATAGCGATTGTTAGAATCTTTCACAGCATAATCGTATGCCTTCATACAAGCATCAAGTGCATAATCAGCAAAATCACGGAATAAATAGAGATTTGTTAAAGAAGACATTATCAGATATCCGGTCTTATAATCATCAGTCTTATCCACTTCTGTCTTAGCTGCCAGATAATACTGCATCGCTTCTTCTATATTCCCAAGATCATAATTTATACAACCCATATATAGGGCTGCTATCGCCTTTCTACGGGCATTGTTTGTTGGCTTGTAATAATCGTATGCAATTCTCACAAGTGAATCTGAAGGGATTTTCATCATCCGTTTGTACTGCGCCTGTGTCAACAACAGACACCACAGCGCATGGTTCTCCTTATCCCGGCGTGCTGAAGGCATCGGCATGTCCTCCAGAATATGAAGCGCACTGTCCGGATGGTCAAACATCACGGACTCCGCATGAACCAGTTCCGGAAGCAGTGTTTTCTCTTTGCCGTTTCCGCTGCATCGAATATTCAAAAGGACTGTAAAAGCAATCAGAATGTACAGAATATAGTGGGTTATCTTTCTCATTTTACAAAAATTTCCTGCAAAAATAAGAATATTCCGGCACTATACACATCGGATTTTATGTAATAAATCACCGGACTCTGATTATTTTCTCTTCCCACATAGGGGTTTTTACATAAATCTGCGTTATTGAAGTGAAAGCAACAAAGGAAAAGGATTAATTACCTGCTTAATTATAAAAGCATGAGACAAATCAGAAAACATCGAGCTGAAACAGTTATCTCCACACGAACGTGTCGAGTACTCCACACGGACGTGTCGAGAGCTCCACACGAACGTGATGAGAACTCCACACGAGCGTGTGGAGAACATACAAATTACATAAATATATATGACAATAATTGTTATTTAGGCACGGAAACAGTATATTTGTAAAAATGCCATCAAATATATATGCCTTAATAACCACAAAAACTAAATACATCAGTAATGAACACCGACAGAAAAGAAATCTTCAAGTCCAGGTTTAACGAACACTATCCAAGACTATGCAGCATAGCATACGAATATGTTTCCGATGCTGACGATTCGGAAGACATAGTTCAGGAACTGTTCATAAATATATGGGATAAAGGTAAGGACGCTCTTCCGGACAAGGAATTTGCAGCCTACATCACTACAGCTGTAAAAAATGCCTGTATCTCGTTTCTCAGAAAAAAATGCTCTTACACTGTTTCGATAGAAGACGCTCCATCTGCCGGAGCACACCTTCCGGATGAGGATACACTGGACACTGACAGGAAATCACCTGAGGAACTTTTATCGGAGGCTCTGGCTGTACTCCCGCCAAAATGTAAGGAAATTTTCCTACTTTCAAAGCTTAAAGGCATGAAATACAGGGAAATTGCGGAGTTGTTGTCATTATCGGAAAAGACAGTGGAAAATCAGATGGGTAAAGCCATCAAACTGCTCAGAGAGTTTGCAGCCACATGTTCGTTCACTATCGCGGTTATTATCACTTTAATCATATCAATCATTTCAAACAACATATAGAGATGAAACATACAGAAGAATATATCAACGAATTACTGGCTAAATATATCACAGGCGAGGTAATGTCGGACTCGGAAAAGAATGATATTCAGGAATGGATAGCTACGCATGCCGACGAATACAACAGGCTGGTAAAACTTATATCGCCAAAGAAGGCTCCCGAATTCGGAACAGCAAAAGCATGGGCCAGAATAGAAGAGCATATAAACAAGACGTCGGCAAAGAAACCGGCAATGAGTATCTCAATAAACAAGAACAAGAAGAAGTCATTGGGCATGTCGGTTTTCTATGCGGCAGCTTCGGTCCTTGTAATAGTAGTAATATCAATCTCATTCTTTATGAGCAACAGGGATAACAACAATGAACAGCTGTTTGCCAACAACACTGCAGAGAAGATGATGATTTATCTGCCGGACAGTTCGTCGGTGACTCTATATCCTAATGCAAACGTGAGATATAGAACGGGAGGTATGAACTCGGCAAGGGAGGTAGCTCTAAATGGAAAGGCTTTCTTCAATGTGAGGAAGATGCACGGAAGGGCTTTCAAAGTACAGTCAGAAAACCTTATGGTGGAAGTGCTGGGAACATCGTTTCTGGTTGATGCCACTAAAGCTGAAAGCTCAAGCGTATATGTAAAGACCGGTGTGGTAAGCGTAGAATCGGAGGACAGCAAGGTAATAATAAAAGCCAACCAGAAGGCGGAACTTGAAAACAACACTCTAAAGACAGGTAAGATAGAGAATCCGTATGAGGTGTTCGAAGAGAAACCTAAAGTCCTGTCGTTCGAGAATGCGGGAATAATGGAAGTGGTGGAAAAGATAGAACAGACCACGGGAGTGAAAATTGAGGTGAGCAAGGAACTACGGAATAACAAGATAACAAGCAGGATTGACACTGCCGATACGGAGGCAATAATAATGGAACTGGCTTTCCTGTGCAGCTGCAAATACGAAATTCTGGAAGCCGGAAAGCATTACCGATTATATTAACCAAGCATTCATAGCCGGATGATACATCAATCAATGAAAGTCCTGCTACTGCTGTCGGCAATGGCTCATGCAGGAGATGCTTTTCCCAACACGGAAGCATCTGTAAATGAAACATCAACCGACATAACTGCAGGAGGTATTAAGGAAAACATTTGTTCATCAGACGACAATAAACTGACCGATGAGGTTCTATTCGTTAGAGCCTCATCGGCTTCTGTGCTTCAATGGTTCAGCTATATCGAGAAACAAAAGGGAATATCGATTTCGTTCAACCAAGCTATAGACATGGAAAGGAGATGCACCGTGAGACAGTCCGCCACCATGTCGGTAGCCCAACTGCTGGACATTATTCTTAAAGACTACAGATACAGCATTACGGAAATGCCCGGAAGGAAAATCGCGATACGCATTGATGCAAAAAGGGAATTCTCCGTAAGCGGAACGATAGCCGACGAATCAACATCCGAGAAACTGTATGGGGCAATCATAATGGCGTCAGGTACGGACGGCAGGAAGATTTACTCCACAAGCGACGAGAACGGCAACTACCGGCTGAACCTTACAGAAGGGGAATATACCATTGAAATAAGCTATATGGGATATGAGAAATTCTCTACAGCTCTGCATCTGTATAGCAGGAAAAGACTGGACATGAATCTCAAGCCGGCTCTGTTTGAGGTTGACGAGGTTACGGTCAGGTCTATCAGAAATGATGCGGAACTGGCAGAGATTACTCCATCAGGCATGCTGTCATTCAGCGGAAACGACCTGTTTTCGCAAATATGGATACTGCCCGGAGTGACCGGCACTCCTACGGGAAACAATTTTATGGTGGACGGCGGAAGTTATGACGAGAACATAATCCTGCTCGACGGTGTGCCTGTGTTTCATCCGGGACACGTCAACGCTCTGCTTCCACAATTCAATGGCGACGTCATAAAGAATATTGTCTTCCACAAGGGCTTCTTCCCCACCCGTCTGGAAGGCGGACTTTCATCGGTCACGGAATTCAATCTTAAAGACGGAAACAAGAACAGGCATACACGTACTTTCTCTATCGACATGCCTGCCGCATCGCTTACACTGGAAGGGCCAATAATAAAAAACAAGCTGTCGTATCTGGTGAGTGTAAGAAGAAGCTGGATGGATTTCTTCGACGAACTTTTATCGGAGGAAAACAGACTGAACCACTACTCGTTCGACTATACGGCAAAACTGTCATACTATATGTCGGAAAACAGTTCCTTAAAGTTCTTTGCATATAATACATTCGACGAGTTCAGATTTCCCCTATACACAGAAGAAGCCATACCTGTAGTGAAATGGAATAACCAGATATACAAGGCCACTTATAACGGAATGTGGGGAAAACTTGGTAATACCACATCTGCCTACTATTCGTCACACATGAGCCGTGCAAACGCCGATGTACTTGGTTTTGGTTTGGGTGACGACTTTGAAGATGATATGGACCCTGACAGCGGATGGGAAGACAATTGGAATGACGATTGGAATAATGGAGATTCCTTTAATCAAACAGAAAACAATGCGTCTAACAATGAAATAAGCAACGGAATAAAGACAATAAATTTCAATACTGAATTTACTTACAGTCCGGAAAACATATACTCTACCCGTTGGGGATTCAAGTACTCGCACGAGATGTATGAGATGACAGCTTTCGGAGAAAACATCAAGAAGCAGAATGAGGCCATTAACCAGTATTCTCTGTACTACGACAATTATATCAGAGTAACAAATAACCTTACAACACGTGTAGGAGTACATTTCATTGCATACAATCCTGTAAACTTCCGAAATTATTACAGCATACAGCCTCGTTTTGCATTGAACTTTACACCTGGTAAGAATGACCTTATATACCTGAATTTCTCTAAAATGGAGCAGTTCTATCATTACATCAGTTTCAATGGTATTTCTCTACCGACAGATTTCAGAATGCCGAGCATAGAAGGATTTAAACCGCGCTCATCGGAACATTATGAGATTGGCTGGAAAAAGAATTTCGACAGCGACAGAGGAAAATTAGAAACATCTGCATATTATAAGACAAGACGGAATATCGTAGCCCTGAAACCGGATGCAATAGTAGAAAACGATAACTGGAACAACTATATAATGGTGGGTAACGGAGACAGTTACGGAATTAAAATGTTCCTCTATTATATGTACAGAAGATGGACTATGCAACTGTCATATACTTATTCAAGGAGCCGTGAATGGTTCGATGAATACAAGAGCCTGGGCAAACTTCCTTCTTTGTATGATATGCCACACTATGGAGCAGGAGCCCTGTCATACAAGATAAGCAAATCGTCAAGCCTGTCTATAGGATGTATAACAAAATCGGGAAGAATCAAGACATCGGACAACTGGTTTGAAAGCGACAAGGATTTGGGCTTCAGGCAAAGACGTGGAGAATTCAACTACAGAATTGACGTAGGATATACATTCAAGAAGGATTTCGGAGACAAATTGCTACTTCTCAGATGCGGTCTTTACAATCTGCTTGGCAATCCACCCGAGGAAGATATAGTTGACTTCTATTCTGTACATTTATCAGAAAATTGTCTTCCATACGGAAGTTTAAGTTTCAAGTTCTGATATATATAAAACCAAAAAATCCTGATCTGAAATACAGACCAGGATTTTTTATTTTTATCAAACTATCAGATTAATATCCAAGTTCTTTTTCAAGAGACTCATACTCAGCTCTGTTAAGCTTCCAGTAGATTCTCAACATATACTGACCCCACAAAGCTTTGTTATCAGGAGCCAATTCTTTAGCCTTTTCATAGTAAGGCAATGCCTTTGCATAAAGCTCTTTAATCTTAGCTTCACCTTCTGCATATTTAGGATCGTCCATAGCAAGCTGAGAGTTAGCTTCTTCTATATCCTGACCAGGGAAGAAGTAGCAGTCGCCCATCTTGGAATATGCTTCTGCCACGAAACCGTCGTTCTTGTCAACAATCTGCTGCAATGTAGCTATTGCTCCTTCGTAGTCTTTGTTTTCATACTGAAGTACACCCTTTACATACAAGAAGTAAGCAGAAGGATTATTTGCTATGATACCGTCTATTTCAGCCAAAGCTTCTTTTACCTGACCTTTCTGGATGTAGTTGTCCATAAGGTTACCAACGAAATATTCCTGTGCTGGGAATTTTTCAACACCTTCTTTGATAGTAGCAAGCCATTTTACAGAGTCCTTAGCTTCGTCTGACTTATAAACTTCAGCAAGACACATCAATGCTCTGTAACCTTCTTCCTTATGGTTCTTACCCATTTCTGCATACTTGATAACAGCGGCATTGTCTTTCAATGAGTTAGCAGCCAATGTAGCATAGTTTGCGATAAGTGGAACAAGTGTATCATTCTTTACTTCTTTCATATCTGCAAAGATAGGAGCTGTTGCAGCATCGCAGTATGTTCCAAAGAATTTCAATGCGGCACTATAGTTTCCTGCATTATAAGCATCAGAACCTGCATTTGTCAAATTAGGACGTACAGAAACCAATGTCTTGGCCAATTTCTTTCTCAATTTTGGCTTCTTCAATTCACCACTTGCCACTTTTGCCTGTTCAACTTCATCACATTTCATGTAATATTCGAACATTTTAGCCAAACTATTGTATAATTTAGCTGTATCAGCCTGTCCACCCGGGAGATAAAGTTTCATATTCTCGTCATCGTAGATAGCCTTCTGGAAATCACCGGCAAGTTTCCATGTTTCAGGATCATTGGCTGTTGTAGGATCGCTCAATGCAGGTTCAATAATCTGAGCAGCCTTTACAGGATCACTCTTAGAAGATTTCGCTTCTTTTACAACACTAGTCTGTGCTGATACTGCGCATGTAGTAAACAACACGGCTGCAGTTAGTAATACTTTTTTCATAATGTTTTAAATTTTAGTAAGTCAATTGTTTTGATTATTATCTTCTTGGGGTTCATTTGTATTATTATCCATTTCACCTTCCTGTGAAGCACTACCCTCGACAGCCTCTTCCTCAGCCTGAGATGTAACCTTACATACAGAACCGATACTGTCATTACGTTTTTCAAGGTCTATAAGTTTTACACCCTGAGTAGCACGTCCCATAATACGGAAATCAGAAACCTTCACACGGATTGTTATACCCGACTTGTTTATAATCATCAGGTCATTTTCGTCAGTCACAGATTTGATTGCAACAAGTGAGCCTGTCTTATCGGTAATGTTCAATGTCTTGACACCTTTACCGCCACGGTTTGTCTTGCGGTAGTCCTCGATGTCAGAACGTTTACCATAACCGTTTTCAGAAACCACCATTATAGTTTCCTTTTCAGGATCCTTAATGCAAATCATTCCTATAACTTCATCCTGTCCGTCTTCGTCAAGAGTAATACCACGTACACCGGTAGCAGTACGTCCCATTTCGCGTACGGCACTTTCGTGGAAACGTATGGCACGTCCGTTACGGTTTGCTATAACAATTTCATTATTACCGTTAGTCATACGAACTTCTATCACTCTGTCGTCTTCGCGGATAGTAATAGCGTTCACACCATTCTGACGTGGACGTGAATACTGTTCAAGGAGTGTTTTCTTTATTACACCCTGCTTAGTGCAGAACAATACGTAATGACTGTTGATGAATTCCTTGTCATTAAGGTTCTTGACACGCAAGTAAGCTGTTACGGCATCATCGGCATCTATATTCAAAAGATTCTGTATTGCACGTCCCTTTGATGTCTTGTTTCCTTCAGGAATTTCATAAACCTTCAGCCAGTAGCACTTACCTTTCTGTGTAAAGAACAGCATAGTATTGTGCATTGTAGCCGGATAGATATGTTCGATGAAGTCCTCATCGCGTGTTTCACTACCCTTAGAGCCTACACCGCCTCTGTTCTGAGCATGGAAATCAGCCAATGGAGTACGTTTGATATATCCCAGATGAGATATAGTGATTACCATCTGTTCGTCAGCATAGAAATCTTCCGGATTGAATTCTTCCGAAGCATAAACTATTTCCGAACGACGCTTGTCACCGTACTTTTCCTTAACTTCTATCAGTTCGTCCTTGATGACTTTCATACAGAGTTCATCGTTTGAAAGGATTTCCTGATAATAAGCAATCTGCTTCATTATCTCTTCATATTCCGCATGAAGCTGTTCCTGCAAAAGTCCGGTCAGCTGACGCAGACGCATTTCTACTATAGCACGTGCCTGGATTTCGCTAAGTTCGAAACGAGCCATCAGGTTAGTTACAGCCTCGTTAGGAGTTTTTGCAGCACGTATGATTCTGATTACCTCGTCGATATTGTCCGAAGCGATGATAAGTCCTTCAAGAATGTGTGCACGTTCCTGAGCCTTACGCAAGTCGTACTGTGTACGGCGGATAACCACCTCGTGTCTGTGTTCAACGAACAGTCTGATCAGATCCTTAAGATTGAGCAGACGAGGACGTCCCTTAACCAAAGCGATGTTGTTCACACCGAAAGAAGTCTGCAAAGCAGTCATCTTGAACAGTTTGTTCAGAACGACACTTGCATTGGCATCACGCTTCACGTCTATAACGATACGCATACCTTCACGGTCGGACTCATCGTTCACGTATGAGATACCTTCAATCTTCTTCTCGTTTACAAGCGAAGCGATATGCTCGATAAGTTCTTTCTTGTTTACGTTATAAGGGATTTCGTTTACGATAATCTTGTCATGATTGGTGTGAGTTTCGATTTCGGTCTTCGCACGCATAACCACACGTCCGCGACCTGTCTGATAAGCATCTCTTACTCCACTTACACCATATATATATCCGCCTGTAGGGAAATCAGGAGCCTTGATATATTGCATCAGTCCATCGACATCTATATCATTATTGTCGATATATGCCACACAGCCGTCAATAACCTCGGCCAGATTGTGTGTCGGCATATTAGTTGCCATACCTACGGCAATACCTGAAGCACCGTTCACGAGCAAGTTCGGAATGCGTGTAGGCATAACGGTAGGTTCCTGAAGAGTGTCATCGAAGTTGTTCTGGAAATCTACAGTCTCCTTGTACAAATCCTGCATCATCTCCTCGCCTATCTTCTTCAGTCTGGCCTCAGTATAACGCATTGCTGCAGGGCTGTCACCATCGACAGATCCGAAGTTACCCTGTCCGTCAACCAAAGGATATCGCATAGCCCAATCCTGTGCCATACGTACCAATGCACCATACACTGAAGAGTCGCCATGAGGATGGTATTTACCAAGTACCTCACCAACTATTCTGGCAGATTTCTTATAAGGTTTGTCCGAAGTATTTCCCAGTTCCATCATTCCGTAGAGAATACGGCGATGTACAGGTTTGAAACCATCTCTTACATCAGGGAGGGCGCGCGCCACGATTACAGACATTGAGTAATCGATGTACGACGACTTCATTTCCTCTTCGATGTTAATTTTTATAATTCTGTCTTGTTCTTGCATTTAAACAAATATTAATTATACATCTCTTTCGGTTTACGAAAAACCATGCTAAAGTACTACTTTTAGACGATATACGAAACTTTTTATGAAAAAATATGTACCATATTAAACATTTTTACTCAATTACTGACAAAACAAGACAATTATTCAGAACAAGAAAAATGGCACATAATTTGTTGTAAGAATAAAAAACAAATATATTTGCCGGAACTATAAAGATTTGAGGGCTATAAGCAGACACAGGCACCAATAAACTAGCCATACAATCAAACATTTAAGGTGAAAACTAGCAATAAGATGAACGGAAAATCATACACTAAAGAAGCTACAGATGTTATAAAATACAGCAAAGAAGAAGCTGCGAGAACTGATGCCGCATGCATAAAGCCTGAACATATTTTATTAGGAATAATAAGAAATGAAGAAAGCAACGCAGCAAAAATAATATGCAGCTTGTATGCTGATTTAAAGAAAATCAGAAAAGAGCTGGAAGAAAGACTGGTCAATGACAATATCAACCTACCCAAAACGGAATTAAAAGACTTGAACTTTGACGAGCAATCCACCAGAGTTTTAAGGCTATGCTTTCTGGAGTCCAAACTAGAGGACAAAGATTCAATGGGTTCAGAACATATATTATTAGGTATTATGAAAGAAGAGAAGAACAATGCAGCACAAATATTGAAACAAAACAATATAACATACGAAAAAATCAAAGGAAGAATATCGGATACAACAACTCCTGTCCCTACATCCGGCTTAAATTTTGATGAAAGCGAAGAAGATGACGGAATTGAGAGAAGAGACGGAAACAGATTCGGCAGCAACGATTCATTCCCTCATTCAGGCAACGACTACACATCGCAGACAAAAAAGGGTAAGCCAGACAACGGAGACAAGAATCTTGTATTGCTGAACAAATATGGCACCGACTTGACAAAAGCCGCAGCAGAAGGCAAGCTTGACAAGGTTGTGGGACGCGAAAAAGAGATAGAGCGCGTAGCCCAGATTCTTTGCAGAAGAAAGAAGAACAACCCTGTGCTGATAGGTGAGCCCGGAGTCGGAAAGTCAGCCATAGTAGAAGGATTGGCTTCAAGAATAGTTGAAAAGAAAGTTCCGAGAACACTTTTCGACAAGACAATCATAAACCTTGACCTCACATCGCTTGTGGCAGGAACAAAATACAGAGGCGAGTTCGAGGAAAGAATAATAGGAGTAATAAAGGAGGCCAAGAACAATCCGAACGTAATATTATTCATCGATGAAATTCACACCATTATCGGTGCAGGTTCAGCCGCAGGATCAATGGATGCCGCAAACATACTGAAACCTTCATTGGCAAGAGGCGAAATGCAATGTATAGGCGCGACCACACTTGATGAATACAGAAAATCGATAGAAAAAGACGGTGCACTTGAAAGAAGATTCCAGAAAGTCACTGTCGAGCCTACCACAAAAGAAGAGACATTGCAAATCCTCATGAATATCAAAGAACAATATGAGGATTTTCATAATGTAACATATACGGATGAGGCAATAAGAGCATGCGTAGAACTTACCGACAGGTATATTTCAGACAGGTTCTTCCCCGACAAGGCAATTGACGCAATAGACGAAGCCGGTTCAAGGATTCATCTTATGAACGTATGCGTTCCTAAAGAAATAGAAGAACAGGAAAGACTGATAGAAGAAACCAAGGAACACAAGAACGAGGCCATCAAACTACAGAACTTTGAAATGGCGGCAGGACTTCGTGACAAGGAGAAAATGCTTCAGACCGAACTGGAAAGAATGAAAAAGGAATGGACCGACAAGCTCAAGGAGAATCGCGAAATCGTAGATAAAAGCCATATCGAGGAAATAATTTCACTAATGTCAGGAATTCCTCTTAAAAAAGTTGAGTCGTCGGAAGCCAACAAGTTGCGCGCTATGCAAGATGTGCTCATGACAAAAGTAATCGGACAGAATGAAGCCGTAGAAAAGCTTGTAAAAGCCATCAAAAGAAGCCGTGTAGGACTGAAAGACCCGAACAAGCCTATAGGCACATTCCTATTTACAGGTCCTACTGGAGTCGGAAAGACATATCTGGCAAAAATACTCGCAGAGGAATTATTCGGTTCAAAGGATTCTATAATAAGAATTGACATGAGCGAATATATGGAGAAATACGCCGTTTCAAGAATGGTCGGAGCGCCTCCGGGATATATAGGATACGATGAAGGCGGACAGCTTACAGAAAAAGTAAGAAGAAAACCATATTCAATAGTGCTCCTTGACGAAATAGAGAAAGCTCACCACGATGTATTCAATTTCCTTTTGCAGATAATGGATGAAGGAAGGCTTACGGACAACACAGGAAGAACCGTGGATTTTAAAAACACTGTCATTATAATGACATCAAACGTAGGCAGCCGTCAGCTAAAGGATTTCGGAAAAGGAATAGGCTTTAACGCTATAAGCCATAACGACAACGAAGAATATTCCAACGCTATAATCAAAAAAGCGCTGGAAAAGACTTTTGCGCCGGAATTCATCAATCGTCTTGACGATATCATCCCGTTCAAACAATTAGACAGGAATGATTTGATAAAAATAACTGATATTGAATTGAAAGAACTTTTCAAGAGAGTGGAAAGAATGGGATACTCCATTTCCATCACGGATGAGGCCAAGAACATCATCGCACAAAAAGGCGAAGACATCAATTATGGAGCCCGCCCTATCAAAAGAGCCATTCAGAACAATATCGAAGACAAACTTGCAGAATTCTTAATGAATAATGAACCGGAAAGCGGAGCAGGAATCATTATCTCGGCAGAAGGAGATAATGAAATTATAATAAAAATGGCAGAATAAAAAGAATGAACTGTCATTTTAATCAAAAAGCCTTGTCGTTCCAAACTGAATGACAAGGCTTTTTCAATTTGACGAATATCGCTTTTATCTCACAGCTATACATTCAATCTCAACCAAAGCACCTTTTGGCAATTCTTTTACAGCAACTGCCGAACGTGCCGGAAATGCGCCGTCAAAATATTTTGCATATACAGCATTCATTTCTGCAAACATAGACATGTCTGCCAAAAAGACAGTAGTCTTGACTACATTAGCTGTAGTAAGTCCGGCCTCGGCCAAAACATTCTTAATATTCTCAAATACCTGAGTTGTCTGTTCTACTATTCCACCTTCAACGAAAACACCGGTTGCAGGATTTACCGGAATCTGACCTGACATAAAAACCATGCCGTTAGCTTCTATTGCCTGACTGTATGGGCCAATTGCTGCAGGTGCCTTTTCTGTAAAAATAACTTTCTTCATAAATGTATAAAATTTAATTTTCAATTTTCGGTCTGCTAAATTAGAACAAAATTCCGATTTTCATGTACCAATCAAACAAAAAACATACAAAAACTTTGTAAACACAATAAAAAGTAGTATTTTTGTACTCGACAAAAGCTATGTCGTCAATACTTCACGACAAATGCAACACAATTTCCTAATCAAAATCAATTTATCATTTTAACGTAGTACATTTATTTTGAATTATACTCTTGTTAGGTATATACATCTCTTCATATATGTATATTCGTAATAAGTATATTGTTTTTTGAATATAAATATTACTATAATATAACAATTTATACACACACTTATGTATAATATCATACAATTAAATGAAAAAGACCTGTCCGAATTGCAACAGATAGCCAAAGAGTTGGGTCTAAAGAAAACCAGCACATTAAAAAAAGAGGAGCTTGTTTACAAAATTCTTGACGAACAGGCCATAAAAAGTGCTTCACAAAAAGCAAATGCAGAGAAGACTGGCGATGGGCAAACAAAAAAAAGAGCTAGAATCAGCGTAAAGAAAGAAGGCAGCAAAGTTTATACAGCCACTAAAGACAAAGCTTTAAAACTGGAAGCTGATTCGCCTGCAATACAGACAAAAGCAATTTCAAAAGAGAACACAGAAGTTCCACAAAACAATACAAGCGAAAACATTACACCAGCATCTGAAAACGAACAGGAAAAGCCAAAAGCAAAACGAGGCAGAAAACCTGGTTCAAAGAACAAAAACACAAAAGATGCTTCTTCCAACAATCAAGCCGATACAAAAGAAACAAACGAAAACAAAGCTGAGAAAACAGCCGAGAAAGAGATACCGGTTCCTGTATTTATGGACGATGACATGGAACTTCCTCCACTCGACCTTAACAGCGGCGATGATTTTATTCCAATAGAAGATTTACCTTCTGAGAAATTTGAAATCCCTACAGAACTGCTTGGCAAATTCGAAGCCACAAAGGTTGAACCACCTGTTATTCCGCAGCAGGAAAACAAGTTCCAGCAGAAACAGAAAAAGAACAACAAGAAACAGCAGCCAAACAAGGCTCAGAACAATAAACCACAACAGAACAACAAGCAGCAGAACAAACAGCAGAATGACGCAGCACAATCTGAAAGCGCACAACAGAACGCACAACTTCCTGCTGTTCAACAAATAAAGCTGCCTACTCCAGGAGCCGTACAGCCAGAGTCTGAAAACAACGCTCCTGCAGCACAGGAACAGGAACAGCAGCAACCTGCAAAACCTGTAGAAAAAATATACGATTTTGAAGATATTATAACAGGTTCGGGTGTTCTCGAAATAATGCCCGACGGATATGGGTTCTTACGTTCTTCGGACTACAACTACCTTTCTTCACCGGATGATATTTATGTATCACAGTCACAAATCAAGACATTCAGTCTTAAAACAGGTGACGTTGTAGAAGGAACAATCCGCCCGGCCAAAGAAGGTGAAAAATACTTCCCGCTAGTAAAGGTAAACAAGATAAACGGTGCCGATCCTGCACTGGTGCGCGACCGTATTCCTTTCGACCATCTGACACCATTGTTCCCTGACGAAAAGTTCAAACTCTGCAAGGGATATAATGATAATCTGTCGGCACGTGTAGTTGACATGTTCTCCCCTATCGGAAAAGGTCAGCGTGCACTTATCGTGGCACAGCCTAAGACAGGTAAGACTATCCTAATGAAGGATATAGCAAATGCCATTGCAGAAAATCATCCTGAAGTATATATGATAATGCTTCTTATCGACGAACGTCCTGAAGAAGTTACAGACATGGCACGCAGCGTTAAAGCCGAAGTGATTGCCTCTACTTTCGACGAACCGGCAGAACGCCATGTAAAGATTGCAGGTATAGTACTGGAAAAAGCTAAACGTATGGTTGAAAGCGGCCACGACGTAGTGATATTCCTCGACTCTATCACACGTCTTGCACGTGCATACAACACTGTATCTCCGGCATCAGGCAAGGTATTGTCGGGCGGTGTGGATGCAAACGCACTCCACAAGCCAAAACGCTTCTTCGGAGCAGCACGTAACATCGAAGGTGGCGGTTCGCTCACAATCATTGCAACTGCCCTTATTGATACAGGTTCCAAGATGGATGAAGTTATCTTCGAAGAATTCAAGGGTACAGGTAACATGGAATTGCAGCTTGACAGAAACCTCAGCAACAAGCGTATATTCCCTGCAGTAAACATTGTGGCATCAAGTACACGCCGCGACGACCTGCTGCTTGACAAGACAACTCTTGACAGAATGTGGATTCTGCGCAAATACCTGTCAGACATGAACCCTGTTGAAGCAATGGACTTCGTAAAAGACAGACTTGAAAAAACTAAAGACAACGAAGAATTCCTGCTCAGCATGAATTCATAATCACAAAATACAAAAAAAGAAAACAGCCATATCGCAATGTTTCAAAAAGAAATGCGATATGGCTGTTTTTATTTTTTCATGAAAGAAGAAAGTAAAGAAGTTAGAAAAAAGAACTAAAGCAATTGCAATAACTTCTTACAACTTCCTAATGAAATTGCTTCTTTTTATTTCCAAATATCAGAAAGGCAGATCGTCCTTTTCGTCAGTTGCCGAGAAGTCAGCTGGAGGCACCGGAGCCGATGATACCGGAGGGAAAGAATAATCAGCAGGCAGTGGCTGCATACCCGCATTCTGGGATGGTCTTTCCACTTTCCATGCTCTGATACTGTTAAACCATCTGCCCTGCCATTCGCGGGCATCTATATCGAACGAAACTGTAAGTTCTTCACCTGCCTGTATGTTGAACTGCTGGATTTTATCTTCACCAAACACATCAAAACACATCTTACGAGGATACTGCTCGTTAGTTTCCAAAACATACTCCTGAACTTTCCAAGGATTGCCTGTTTTTGACACTCCACCGCGCGGTTCAAGAACAGCAATAATTTTTCCTGTTATTTCCATAATAATTTTCTATTTGATTTTGGTCACGAAATTACTCTTTTCCCTAGAAGTGAACTAATTTTTTACAATATTTTTTCTCCGGACGAAAGCATTTTTATCAGGCAATTGCTTTAGTCAAATAATCTTTTTTTGTAACTTTGGCATTCGATTATTTATCGTTTTCCTGTAAAGAAATTTAAGCAGAAATAATAATTAAAAAACAATTAAATATAACATCAATCATGAGATTTTTAGTTTCAAGCACAACATTATTCAGCCATTTACAGGCTATCAGCCGTGTTATCAATTCAAAAAACTCTCTTCCTATTCTGGACTGTATCCTGATAGAACTAAACGATGGAACCATAACAATGACAGCTTCGGACAGCGAGACTACACTGTCAACAAGCATTGAAGTCAGCGAATACGAAGGCGAAGGCAAATTTGCCATCTCATCAAAAACAATTCTTGAAGCCTTAAAGGAAAATCCTGAACAGCCATTGAATTTCAATATAAATACAGACACAATGGAAATTACCGTAAAATACCCTAACGGTAAATACAACATGATGGCACAGAACGGCGACGAATATCCATTGCCAAAACAGATGGGAAGTGAAGTTGTCAATCTGACAATGGCTGCCGATGTTATGCTTACAGGAATCAACAGATGTATCTTCGCTACTGCCGACGATGAGTTGAGACCTGTGATGAACGGTATATATTTCGATATTAGCCAGCAGGACGTAACTTTGGTTTCATCAGACGGTCATAAACTGGTACGTAATAAATCATTCTCTTCTACAGGCAATGAAAAAGCTGCCTTCATTCTTCCTAAAAAGCCGTCGAACATACTCAAGAACATACTTCCTAAGGAACAGGGCGATGTACAGATTTGCTTCGACGACAAGAACGCAATGTTCACAATGGAGAACTATCAGATGACTTGCCGTCTCATCGAAGGACGTTATCCTAACTACAATTCTGTTATTCCACAGAACAATCCTCACAAGGCAATAGTTGACCGTGCTATCTTCATAAGCGCACTTAAACGTGTGTCAGTATTCTCTTCTCAGGCAAGCAGCTTGATTAAACTCAGTCTGAAAGAAAACAGCATGACTATTTCTGCTCAGGATATCGACTTCTCTACTTCTGCAGAAGAAACTCTTACATGCCAGTACGACGGAAAAGACATGAGCATAGGTTTCAAATCGTCTTTCCTGATTGATATTCTGAATAATATCTCATCGCAGAATGTAATTATCGAATTGGCTGATCCATCAAGAGCCGGACTTATAGTTCCTGAAGAACAGGAAGAAAACGAAGACCTGCTTATGCTGCTCATGCCTATGATGCTTAACGACTAATTTTTCCCATAATGAAACTTAATCTTAAAAACCCTATAGTTTTCTTCGACCTGGAAACTACAGGAACCAATATAACAAGCGACAGAATAGTGGAGATCTGCTATCTGAAAGTATATCCAAACGGAAACGAAGAAAGCAAGACAATGAGAATAAATCCGGAAATGCATATTCCGGAAGCATCGACTGCCATCCACGGCATAACAGACGAGGATGTGGCAGACTGCCCTACTTTCAAGGAAGTGGCTACCAACATAGCAAAAGACTTCGAAGGTGCGGATATAGCAGGATTCAATTCCAACAGATTTGATGTTCCTGTTCTCGTAGAGGAATTCCTCAGAGCCGGCATCGATCTTGATCTTACAAAGAGAAAATTTGTAGATGTACAGGTAATCTACCACAAGTTGGAACAGCGCACCCTGTCGGCCGCATACAAGTTCTATTGCGGAAAGAACCTTGAAGACGCCCACACTGCTGAAGCGGACACAAGAGCCACTTACGAAGTTCTTAAAGCTCAGTTGGATATGTATCAGGACACTCTTCAGAATGATATCAACTTCCTGTCGGAATATTCAAGCTATTCGAAAAACGTAGATTTTGCAGGAAGAATAGTATATGATGACAACGGAGTGGAAGTATTCAATTTCGGTAAATATAAAGGCATGCCGGTAGCCGAAGTAATGAAGAAAGACATCGGATATTACGGATGGATTATGAACGGTGATTTCGCGCTGAACACAAAGAATGTGCTTACAAAAATCAGACTGAGAGAAACCGGAATGTTAAAATGAAACATTTATGATGAAAGGTAAAAAAATAGTACTTGGCATCACTGGAAGTATTGCCGCATATAAGGCAGCAGTACTTGCCAGAGCCTTGATAAAGAAGGGTGCCGAAGTACAAATCGTTATAACTCCTGCAGGGAAAGAGTTTATCACATCACTTACACTGTCCACCATAACAAGCAAACCAGTCATTAGCGAGTTCTTTGCTCGCAGGGATGGAACATGGCACAGCCACGTTGACCTCGGACTGTGGGCAGACGCAATGCTGATAGCTCCTGCCACTGCATCTACTATAGGGAAAATGGCAAACGGCATTGCCGACAATATGCTTATCACCACATACCTGTCGATGAAAGCACCGGTATTCGTGGCACCGGCAATGGATCTTGATATGTTTGCACACCCGTCAACACAAAAAAATCTTGACACACTGAGGTCATACGGAAACATTATCATCGAACCGGGCGAAGGTGAACTGGCAAGCCATCTTGTAGGCAAAGGAAGAATGGAAGAACCGGAAAACATCGTTGCCGTACTGGAGGATTTCTTCGCAAAAAAGTCAGATCTAGCCGGAAAGAAGGTGATGATTACCGCCGGTCCTACTTACGAAAAGATTGACCCTGTAAGATTTATCGGTAACTACTCTTCAGGCAAAATGGGTTACGCCCTGGCTGAATGCTGTGCGGAAAGAGGAGCCGAAGTTACCCTTATCAGCGGACCTGTAAGCATTACGGCAAAGCATCCTAACATCAGAACAATCAGTGTAGAGAGTGCAGATGAAATGTATCAGGCAGCTACAAAGGAGTTCGGTTCAAGCGATGCAGCAATACTGTGTGCGGCAGTAGCTGACTTCACTCCTGAAACAAAGGCTGAACAAAAAATAAAGCGCGAAAAAGACGACCTGATAATTAAGCTGAAACCTACGCAGGACATAGCTGCTGCACTGGGAAAAATAAAGAAAGACAATCAGGTAATGGTGGGATTTGCACTTGAAACAAACGATGAAATGGAACATGCCAAAAGCAAGCTGGAAAGAAAAAATCTTGACTTCATCGTTCTTAACTCACTGAACGACAAGGGAGCTGGTTTCAGACATGATACAAACAAGATTACCATCATCGACAAGGAGAACGTAATCGAATTCCCGCTAAAAAATAAGAAAGAAGTGGCTACAGACATAATTAACCATTTGGCAGAAATATTATAATCATGCTACAGTCTATATTCATCCAGAACTACGCACTTATTGATAAACTTGATATAACTTTCGAACCCGGATTTTCCGTTATCACCGGAGAAACGGGAGCCGGAAAATCAATCATTCTTGGTGCAATCGGCCTTCTGTTAGGACAAAGGGCAGACGTAAAGGCTATACGCAACGGGGCCACGAAATGTATCGTGGAAGCGAAATTCAGCATAGCATCATACGGTATGGAAGAGTTCTTCAAGGCAAACGACATTGAATACGACAGCGAAGAATGTATAATCCGCCGCGAAGTAAACATAAACGGGAAAAGCAGGGCTTTCATAAATGATACTCCTGCATCGTTGTCGCAGATGAAAGTGCTTGGAGAGAAGCTGATTGACGTACACAGCCAGCACCAGAACCTATTAATAAACAAGGAAGGCTTTCAGCTGAATATTCTGGATATTCTAGCTCAGGACATCAAAGAACTGACTGACTATCAGAACGAATACAATGAATACAGGAAAGTAAGCCGCGAACTGGATGAATGTATCAGACAAGCCGAGGAGACAAGAAAAGAAGAAGACTATATCCGATTCCAACTCCAGCAGCTTGATGAAGCGGAACTGAAAGAAGGCGAAGTAGCCGAGCTTGAGCAGGAAGCAGAAACCCTGACCCATGCAGAAGACATAAAGGCAGGACTTTACCGCTCGGCTCAAAATATAGGCAGCGACGAAGGAGGATGCGTAACGCTTATCAAGGACAGTATTAACACTTTGCAAACGTTTTGCAAAGTGTTTGCAAAAGCCAATGAATGGAAAGAAAGACTTGAAAGCTGCTACATTGAGATAAAAGACATCTCGCACGACATGGAGGACGCACAGGAAGCAATAGAATTCAATCCTTCAAGACTTGACTTCGTAAATTCCCGCCTCAACATGATATACTCGATGATGCAGAAACATCATGTAAAGACTGATACGGAACTTATCGAGATAGCCGAGAACTACAGGCAACAACTCGACATGATAACATCATCTGACGAACGTATTTCCGAACTGGAAAACAAAAAGAAAAAATTGTACGCCAGTGTAATACGTAAAGCAGAAGTCCTGACAGCCTTGCGTACGGAAAGCGCAGGTAAAATCCAGTCACAGATGGAGTCACTGCTGATTCCGCTAGGAATGCCTAATGTGAAATTTGCAGTAGAGATATGCAGAAAAAAAGAGCCGGATATTAACGGTCTGGATGCAGTGAACTTCCTGTTCTCTGCCAACAAGAACGGAACATTGCAGAATGTGGCTTCCATAGCTTCCGGCGGTGAAATTGCCAGAGTGATGCTTTCACTGAAAGCCATGATAGCCGGAGCAGTGAAACTTCCGACAATAATCTTCGATGAGATTGATACAGGTGTATCAGGTTCCATTGCAGAGAAAATGGCACTGATAATGCAGGATATGGGACGACAGAACAGACAGGTACTGAGCATCACACACCTGCCACAGATAGCGGCCAGAGGCAATGCACACTACAAAGTATATAAGGAAGACACCGAAACCGGAACAAACAGCCATATCATACGCCTCACAGACGAGGAACGTATAGACGAAATAGCAAATATGCTTAGTGGTTCTACAATGACAGAGGCTGCAAGAAACAATGCCAGGTCTTTGCTCGGACTTTAATCCATTATTGAATTTAAAAAATTAGACATACAGATATGATTGAAAAAAATGAAATGATATTCGGTGTAAGAGCCGTAATTGAAGCGATACAGGCAGGAAAAGAAATTGACAAAATTCTGGTAAAGAAAGACATCCAGAGTGATTTGTCGAAAGAGCTTTTTGCTGCATTGAAAGATACACAGATACCAGTACAGAGAGTACCGGTGGAAAGAATAAACAAGATAACACGCAAAAACCATCAGGGAGTGGTGGCTTTCATCTCTCCTATCACATATCAGAAAACGGAAGATATAGTACCTTTCCTTTTCGAGCAGGGTAAAAATCCTCTGATAATACTCCTTGACGGACTTACAGATGTACGTAACTTCGGTGCAATAGCACGTACATGCGAATGTGCCGGTGTGGATGCCATTATCATACCGTCAAAGAATAGTGTGAGCGTAAATGCTGATGCCATCAAGACCTCTGCGGGAGCACTCCACACAATACCTGTTTGTCGCGAAAGCAACATCACAAATACCATAAAATTTCTGAAAGACAGTGGCTTCAGCATTGTAGCTGCTACAGAAAAAGGTGATTATGACTACACTAAAGGCGACTACACAAAACCTACATGTATAATAATGGGAGCAGAAGACACCGGTGTGCCTTACGAACATCTCGCTCTCTGCGACGAATGGATTAAAATACCTCTGTTCGGTACAATAGAATCACTCAACGTATCTGTAGCAGCAGGAATCCTTATATACGAAGCCATCAAACAACGTGGTTTCTCTACTGAAGAATAATAATACCGGACAATATCATGAGGAAAACAATTTTTATTACAATATGTGCCATGGGTATAAGTGGCTTATGGGCACAGGAATTACCTAAATGGTCAAAGAAAGCACGAAAAGCCGTTTTCTCAGTTATCACATACAACGCAGACAATAAAATATTAAATACCGGAAACGGTTTTTATATCGATTCTGAAGGAACAGGAGTATCGGACTATAGTCTGTTTAAAGGAGCCCACAGAGCTGTAGTAGTAACATCAGACGGAAAGGAACTGCCTGTTACTCTGATTCTGGGAGCTAACGACATGTACGACGTGGTACGATTCAAGACAGAAACACCAAAGAAACAGGAGTCACTGATCCCTGCTACCACACAAGGAAAGGAAAACGAGAAGGTCTATATAATGCCTTACTCAACACAAAACTCAATAAACGGGATTTCAGGTACAATACAAAACGTTGACTCTATAGGAAATAATTCTTTCTATTATACACTGTCAATGAGTACAGGAGCCAAAGATGTCAGTTGTCCTGTAATGAACGAGAACGGAGAAGTGATAGGTATGATTCAAAGAAATTCTGACAGCGAAGACCAGAAAAGTTATGCTTTGGGAATTAACTTTGCAAAAAGTCTGTCAATCAATGCCCTCTCAGGCAGTGATGCGACACTGAAATCCATAAAAATTAAGAAAGGTCTGCCCGAAGACGAATCCCAGGCATTGGTATTCCTTTACATGATGTCGTCACAGCTTGAAGCAGAAGAATATCTTTCCATACTGAATGACTTCATAAATATGTATCCAAACAATATGGAAGGATATCTGAGGCGCGCCACTTACTATATGGACAAAAATTCCGAAGACTTAATAAATAATGTTGAGGAAAACCTGAAAAAGACTGTAGATGTAGCAGAAAATAAAGCTGAAGCACATTACAGCATAGCTAAACTGATATACAATTACAACGCAAGCAACGCCAAAAAATTGGAAAAAGCAGACTGGACTTTAAAAAGAGCGCTCGACGAAATAAACCAGGCTTTGTCCGTTTCCGGCGAAGGGTTGTATTATCAGGTTCAGGGAGACATATATTTTGCAATGAAAGACTATGACAATGCGGCAACTGCATACGAAAATGTATGTAAGACTCCCCTAGCCTCAGCCGCAACTTTCTATTCAGCAGCTAAAGCTAGAGAACTAGTAGAAAACGCCGACAAAAAAGGAATCATAGCCCTGATGGACAGTGCTGTAGCATACTACAACACACCATACGGAAAAGATGCCGCTCCATACCTTTTTGAACGTGCCCGAATAAAATCGGATGCAAAGATGTATCGCGAAGCCGTATTGGACTATAATTCATTCTATGACGCAATGCTGGGACAGGTATCTGCCGAATTTTATGTCATACGCCAACAGGCAGAAATGCAATGCCGCATGTATCAGCAGGCAATAAACGACATCAACAAAGCCGTAGAACTGGAGCCGTCGAATGCCGGATATTGGACAGAGAAAGGCAGTGTACATATCCGTCTTAACCAGACTGACGAGGCTATCGCCGCATTAGAAAAAGCTGTTTCGCTGGAGCCTAAAAATGCAGACGCTTACCGCATGCTCGGCTACTGTCAGGTTAAAGGTAAAGACAAGAAAAAGGGACTGGAAAACCTGAATAAGGCAAAAGAACTGGGCGATACAGTGGCAGAAGACCTGATAAAGAAATATGCGAAATAACAGACTGCAATTATGAATCTAATGTATATAAACTGGAATCTTGACCCGGTAATATTCACTCTTGGGGGATTCAGTCTCAGATGGTACAGCGTATTCTGGATTATCGCCATTGTTTCTGCAAGTATTGTTGTACACAAAATATTCAACAAAAGAAAATGGTCAGAAGATGATTATAACAGACTGTTTGTTTATTCATTTCTAGGTATATTCATAGGAGCTCGTCTGGGACACTGTCTGTTCTACGACTTCGCATACTACTCTGACCATCTTCTGGAAATGGTTCTCCCAATAAAATTCCTCCCTGACGGAAGTTGGAAGTTCACCGGATATGCCGGTCTTGCGAGCCACGGAGGTACCATAGGACTTATGTTCACTTTATATCTTTTCTGCAAGAAAACAAAAATAACATATATGCAGATACTTGATGTAATAGCGATGGCAGCTCCACTGGCAGCCGGTTTTATCAGAATAGCCAATCTGATGAATTCCGAGATTATAGGTATGCCTACTTCACTTCCGTTCGGTTTCATTTTCGAGCAGGTGGACAATCAGCCAAGACATCCGGCACAACTATACGAAGCGATTGCTTACTTCATAATCTTCGGAATAATGTGGTACATACAGAGCAAGATAAAATCATATAAAGACGGACTATACTTTGGCATCTGTATATTCTCAATATTTACTTTCCGTTTCTTTGTGGAATTCATAAAAGAAAGACAAGTGGATTTTGAAAACAACATGACAATAGATATGGGACAGGTATTAAGTATTCCGTTTATAATTCTGGGGCTTTACTTTATAATCAGAGGATTGAAGAAAACCGCCATTGAGAAAGTAAAATAAGACTAATATACACACAGTAAAGGGGCGAAACCGAAACAAATCGATTTCGCCCCTTTTCATTTTATCCGTAAAGAAAAAAATTACTGTTTCTTCATTTCAAATCCGAGCAATAATCCATCATACTGAGACAGCACTGTATTCAACGTACTGACAGTAGCATTCGATGATTTTCCGGCAATAGCTCCGGTAACGGTCTGTGCCAGCGACATCAGCTTGTCTGCCTTGAAAAGCAAACTCATTGAGCCTCCGTTAAGGAGTGAAGTAGAAACCTGGGCAGTCATCTTTAACCCGATTTTTGTTTTCAATGTAACTTCTTTTGTATCCTTGTTGTAGCTGTAAGTACCGCTTACAGAACGTCCAGCAACTGTAGAAGTATATGTACTGTCGGCATTGAACACATATACAGTATTTTCATTAAATCCGAGTTTAGACAGATAATTGCTCATCTGCTCCTCAACTTTCTTTGCCGCAAGTTCTCCTCCGGCCTTTGACAGCAAATCATCACTCTCAAACTTACAGTCAGGAGCGGTATATTTCCATGTTCCAACGATAGAAACGCTTTCGTTTACCTTTGAAACTGTTTCTTCCACCTTATTTACCACTCCTCCAAGAACAGACTTCCAGTCTTGTGCCGAAGCGCCCGTACCGGCAGCGAGTATAAAACTTAATAAAATTATTTTCCTAATCATAATCAGCATGCTTTAAAACTCATATCGAGTCCCTTTACAGAGTGTGTAAGGGCACCAACAGAAATAAAATCAACTCCACATTCAGCATAATCGCGAAGAGTATCGAATGTGATACCGCCTGATGATTCGATTTCATATCTTCCGCCAACCATTTCCACAGCCTTGCGTGTATTCTCAGGAGTGAAGTTGTCAAGCATAATGCGGTCAACACCTCCAAGATCAAGAACCTGCTGAAGCTCGTCGAAGTTACGAACCTCGATTTCAATCTTCAAGTCCTTGCCTTTAGCCTTGCAATATTCTTTTGCACGGTTGATAGCCTTGTCGATACCTCCGGCAAAATCCACATGATTGTCTTTCAACAGAATCATATCGAACAAACCTATACGATGGTTCACACCACCACCAATCTTCACAGCCATCTTTTCAAGGATACGCATACCAGGAGTTGTCTTTCTTGTATCAAGTACGCGGGTCTTTGTACCTTCCAAACGTTTCACATACTTGTTTGTCATAGTAGCAATACCACTCATACGCTGCATGATGTTCAGCATCAGACGCTCTGTCTGAAGCAAAGACTGAACTTTTCCTTCCACTACCATGGCAACATCGCCCGGCTTAACGTGCGCTCCATCGTTGATGAAAACCTCAACCTTCATTGTAGGGTCAAAACGGTTGAACACTTCCTTTGCTATTTCAATACCTGCCAGGATACCTTCTTCCTTTATAAGAAGTTTTGACTTACCCATTGCATCAGCAGGGATACATGAGAGTGTTGTATGGTCGCCATCACCTATATCTTCAGCGAAAGACAGGTCTATAAGGCGATCTATCAGATCTTTTACTACTTTTTCGTCCATAATGTTACAGATTTATTGAATTATAATGCAAAGATAATGAAAGTAGAATGCAGAAAAACAAGTTTACTTGTTTTTTTTGCTGAGACGCATCTATCTTATGAAAAGGTATAGATTATTCGTATCTTTGCAAAGCCGTAATTTATAAAAACAGAAAACGAATATGAAATTTATATTACTTGTAGTAGGCAAGACAGTGGAAAAACACTACATCACTGCCATAAACGACTATGTGGAGAGAACCAAACACTATACTTCGTTCGACATGGAAGTTATCCCCGAACTGAAGAACACCAAGAGCCTTAGCATGGAGCAACAAAAGGAGAAAGAAGGTGAACTGATTCTGAAAGCCATACAGCCGGGCGACGTAGTGGTACTGCTGGATGAACACGGTAAAGAATTCCGCTCAATTGAGTTTGCCGACTGGGTTGAGAAGAAAATGCATACCGTGAACAAACGTCTGGTATTCATCATAGGTGGTCCCTATGGATTTGCTCCATCGGTATATGCAGCAGCTCAAGAAAAGATTTCTCTGTCGAAAATGACATTCTCTCATCAGATGATACGCCTCATATTCGTGGAACAGCTATACAGGGCTATGACTATCCTGAACAATGGTCCATATCATCACGAATAACATATATCAAATAAAAAGAATAAATCCGCTTCCCTGCATTTTTTCTCAGAGAAGCGGATTTATTCTTTAATGTCTAGATTTTATCTCAATCGGAGAATATCGCCCACCTTAGGCGCAGGAGCATCTTCATCCATCTTGTTCATCTTATAAAGATATTTCAGCTTTATACCGAACATCTGCGATATGGAATACATGGAATCGCCAGATTTTACTACATATACTATATGATCCTTAGTAGCCTTCTTTCGTTTCTCTTCCAGATAAACAACTTCACCACCACGGAATGTATAGTCCTTAGGCAATTCATTATATTTGCGGAGCTTGCGACTGCTGATATCAAATTCATCGGACAATGACTTAAATGTATCACCTCTGCGTGCAATAATATAAAGCATTTCGTTTGCCAGATAAGGTTGATGAGGATTAGTTACCTTCTCAGCCCATTCCAGTCCACCCTTACGATCGTATTGGTCAAGATCATAAAGTTCAATTATATTAATCAGTCTGTCGGCATACTTAGGATCTGTTGCATATCCTGCTTTCTTCAATCCGCGCGCCCATCCTTTGTAGTCTGTTATCTTCAATCTGAAAAGGAAAGCATATCTGGCTCCTGTTCGCAGGAATTTCGAATGGTCTTCATACGATTCCTTGGCATGCCTGTAAGCACGGAAACACTCGTTGCGACGGTCGTCATCATGACGCACCGTACGCCCGTCCCACGAACGGCCGCATTTTATACCGAAATGATTGTTGGACTTCCTGGCCAGAGTACTCCTTCCCGCCCCAGACTCAAGCAATCCCTGGGCCAGAGTGATACTTGCAGGAATATGATACTTCTTCATTTCATCAACGGCTATTCCCCTATACTTCCTTATATAGTCCTCGTAAGCCTGATTTCTCTTTTGTGCTGACGCCGTGACAGAAAGCCCGGCAATGAATATTAAAATTAGTGTAAGATATTTTCTCATATCGTTAATCTTGAAAAACAGGTACAAACTTACGGAAAAAATGTGATTTATATAGTGAATGAAGTAATGTTTTTCACTTCTGCAAATCAATTGGCACATAAAAGAGCACCAAAAAAATTTGTGTTATTATCTCATTATTGACCATTAAAACAAAAATTCCATTATGTGAAAACAAAAAATCACTGTTTTACGTGATGTTTGCACAATCGTAAAAGTAGTATTTTTGTAAAAACCAATAATATTATCATTTATGAAAAAATTAATTACAAGCATCTTTTATCTGCTTATGATTTGCATTGCGATAAGCAGTTGTGAGAATGGAGAAAACACTCCATCGAACATTACCGTAAGTAACCCGGAAGAACTTAACCAAGTTTTTAATTCCGGCGAAAGCAATGGAACCATACACTTTGAGGCACAAAACGACTGGAATGCATCTGTCTCTACAACAAGCCGTGCTGATGAAAGCTGGATTGACATCAATCCTAAGTCAGGAAAAGCAGGTAAAAATCAGGTAATCAACATTACGATGAGCAAAAATGCTACCGGCGAGGATCGTACTGCCACAATCACAATTACTTGTGGAGACACAACTATCACTATCACAGTAAGGCAAAGCAGCAGTACCGAAGGAGACGGAAATATCGATCAAGGCAAAGCTATGATAACACAAATAACAGCTTACGGAATAAAATATAACAGTAACGAGAAAGTAAAATTATACGAAACTTCCTTACAATACAAAGATGGAATATTAGTAAAGACTATATCAGAAGGTTCCTACGAAAACTATTCCACATACACATTCAAACAAGACTATTCGTACGACCCCGATACCAAGACACTTAAAATAGAATCAAACGAAAAGTCAGAACATCAAGGTAGCTCATCCAACAATACAAAAAGACTGGAAAATTGGAATATTCAAACAAACGAGCAAGGATATGTAGTCTCTGCATTAGGGGAAATATATATTAACGACAAACACACATCCGATGTCACAAACGAATATACATATGACAGCGAAGGTCATCTGGCAACCTACTATTTCTTCCAAAAGAATAACGACGGAAACAACGACGGACCATCAAACAGTACCTTCATATGGAATGATGGCAATCTTTCAGAAATGAAGGATGATGAGTCCGGAGAGTCATGGATGAAAGCAGAATATGGAGAAGAACTGAATAATGATATATTCGACCTCAATCAGCTTATGTGCGACGGCTCATATCCTGAACCTGATTACACAGCTATAATCACGAAAATGGGTAAACAATCAAAAAATCTGCAAACTAAATACTACTATTACTATGAGACAGAAATTTCAGATGGTGAAGGAAAAGCATCAAGAGCGACCGAATCCGGTTATGAGGCAATAGAAATATCATACGAGAAAGATGAAAACGGACGCATATCAGTCATCAAATACAAACATCCTGATAAAGTAAACAAGCCTAACTATTCTGAAACAATGCTCGTACTAAGTTACTCAGAATAACCATTATCATCAGATATAATTAGTCCCGACCTTATACGATTCGTTCATATTCGTATTCAGGCCGGGACTTTTCACTATTTTGAATGCCTCTTTTTTTTATAATATATTATGGAATATCTATCAGTTTATGTGTCTGAAGACTTAATCGCCACTGTGGATGTTCCTTTATGTAGGATATTACATCATTGGTATTTTGTCCTGAACATGGTTGCAGAAAGAAATGCCTTGCTGGCAGTTTCAGATATTCATACACATCCTGACCTACATATACCACTTTCACTTCATCAATACGTGATACTTTAAGTATGGCTCCCTCCTTAGGAGAACAGGTAACCCAGTCTATATCCTCCGGCAAAATACAAGTGCCATTAGTTTCTATCGCAACATATTTCCCTGCCGCATGTAAGGCAGCAGTCAGCTTGCCGTCAATCCAAAGTCCTGGTTCTCCACCAGTAAGAATCACCATCCGGCATGGATATTTGCATACTTCCGCTATAATTTCATCATCCGACATCATCCTGCCATCTTCATGATGCGTATCGCAAAAGCTGCACTTCAGATTGCATCCCGAGAAACGGACAAACACAGCAGGGGTTCCCGTATGAAACCCTTCACCCTGCAAGCTGTAGAAAATTTCGTTAATCTTTCTCATAGATAGCCGTATTACCTTCCGATTCTTTTACTTCTACCCTGAAACAATGTGGAACCTGATTGCAAACCCAGAAGGCAATATTTTCTGCCGTAGGATTAAAAGACAGTACGTCATTCAAGTTATTATGGTCCAGCTGCTTTTCCACAGCCTGCTTGATATGAGTAAAATCTACCACCATACCGTTTTCGTCAAGCTCTTTCGAGCGGCAATAAACGGTTATAATCCAGTTGTGACCATGAAGCTTCTCGCATTTGCTCTGGTAAGACAGCTGTAGCGAATGTGAGGCTGAAATTTCCATCCTTTTAATTACTGTGTACATAGTTGATACGTTAATTAGATTAATACAAATTTGCTCCTGCTTAATGTCACCTCGGCAGTTTTATCGTCGCAAAGATAAAAAATATCCAAAGAAATTTTATTATAACAGATTAGTACATTGGTAATTTTATATTATCACTTTACCTCGTACCTCACCTGATACCGCTTGTAGAATATCACAGCCAGTATGAAACCTACCATAGCAAACGGCACTCCTACAAGAGCCGCATATTGGAAACCGTTAGTCACCGCAAGGCCTCCTGCGTATGCTCCCACGGCATTACCAAAATTGAATGCTATCTGGATGCATGCACCTCCAAGCATCTCTCCTCCCGGAGCCACTCGTATTATCAACAATTGCTCCGGACTGGATACTGCAAACAGTCCGGCTGTACATAGAAACATAAGCGAAACTGAAAGCCAAGGATTAGGTGATAAAAAGAAGATAGCAAGCAATATCAAACATATACCACCTTGAGCAATCATCAGAACCCGCCCAGGTGTATAACGGTCGGACATTCGTCCGCTTATGAGATTTCCCACTACCATACCAAAGCCGGCAAGCACCATCAAAGCCGTCATACTGCTTTCCGAGAAACCGGAAACATTAGTCAGCAGCGGACTGATATAGCTGTACCAGCAGAACACACCGCCATTTCCCAGAGCTGTAGCACCTAGAATAAGCCACGGAGCCGGAGTACGGAGAAACCGGAACTGTCCCTTAAAACCTACATCCTGCAAGCCTTCTACCACCGGAACCCATCGCCATATATAATAGAAAACGATTATACCCCAAAGACCTACAAAAAGGAATGTGGAACGCCACGAGATAAGATGGCTCAATGATGTACCAAGCGGTACACCGAACAGATTGGCTACAGTCATTCCGGCTATCATTATGGAAACTGCCTCCGAGCTTTTGCCTTTATCTGCAAGCTTGGAAGCCACAATAGAAGCCACTCCGAAATAAGCTCCATGAGGCAAACCTGAGATGAAACGCCCAATCATCATAACCCAGTAATTAGGTGCCATAGATGCACAAAGATTTCCAACTATTATCAGCGAAACCAATGCCATAAGCAAATGCTTGAGTGACTTCTTCCGTGCAAGAACCAATACCGGTGCACCGAAGCACACACCAAGTGCATAGGCAGAAATAAGATGACCTGCCTCGGATATGCTTATTCCAAAATCGGAAGCCACATACGGCAATATACCCATCATGGCAAACTCCGCCATTCCTAATGCCAAAGTACCGAAAGCCAGTGCTATAAGACTCTTCTTCATAATTTTATTTCTATCTATTTATCAATGAATATTCTTATATTTTAAATTCTGCTGCAAAGTTACATCTTATGTTTTAAAACATAAGAACATTTTATAATTGTTTTTTGTACAATTATTCTTAAAGAAGAACACCATAGCCGATTTTTCAGTACCTTTGGAGATAAAGCAAAGAATAAAAGAATAATTTACTTGCAGAAAGGCTACAATTAAAATATCAATGAATATGGAACACGATATTGTAATATTAAATTTCTCGAATGTATATACAGAAGAGTCATTCTATAAAGATGAAAAAATAAAATGGATAAACTGCACAGATATATCCGGGGCAAACTGCTTTTGCGACAATGAAGCATCCGAAGAAATATGTAATCGGATAAAGGATCTGCCTCCGCAAGGAATTCATTTCATCGACTCAGGGAATTACCATTATATATCAAAGTTTTTTACAGACAAAATTCGGGAAGATTTCATACTCGTAGTGTTCGACCATCATCCTGACATGCAACCTTCCCTGTTCGATGAACTGCTGACATGCGGCTCGTGGGTTAAATCATCTATCGATACGAATAAACATCTGAAAAAAGTTATCCTGATAGGAACTTCAGACGAACTTCTGAAAAAGATAGACAGCAGATATACGGACAAACTGATAGAATTCAAGGAATCGCAACTGGAAGACCATGATGCATGGCAACGTTTCTACGAGATGCATTTTGATCTCCCTATATACATTTCAATAGACAAGGATGTGCTCAATCCAGAGGAAGATGTAACGAACTGGGATCAGGGAAAAGCAACAATGACAGAGCTTAAACGCCTGCTGTCAATACTGCTCAAGCATGGCAGAATTATCGGTATCGACATCTGTGGTGAATGTAAATATTCCATACTGGGAATGCACGATGAGAACATAAAGAAAGACAACGATATAAACCGACAATTGGCTGAGCTAAACCTGCAGGATTATAAATCCTGAGGTTTAGGTCTGTCAGCACCAGGAAGCGGTTTTCCCGGAGCTTTAGGCTTCATCTCAAGCCATTTCTCATATTGTTCATCGTCAAGAATCTTACGTATCTTTTTAAGCATCTTTTCTTCACGTTTCCTCATCTCTTCAGCCATTTTTTCTTTGATATGCTCAGGTGGCATCATCGGACCGCCTTCTCCAAAGCCTGGATGATTACCACTCATAGGAGGAAATCCACCGCCCACAGGAGGTTGTCCCATACCCATAGGAGGTCTTCCACCATTCATCGGTGGCCGTCCTCCACTGCGACTGAACATTTTCTCAACCTTCTCCTTTTCTTCCTTCAAATAAAGTTTGTAAATCTTTTTGTACTGTTTCTCTGAAAGGCTCAAAAGCCTGTCCATTTCATCAGTTCTTTTCTTTGCCTCTTTCTCCGGATTAGGAATTTCTTTCTTCTGCTCAGTTTTCTGCGGCTCATCATAAACAGAGGCTGCAGCAGAAATATTCCATGATGCAGACAGCATGATTGCAAATGCTATTGCCAAAATTTTCTTTTTTATCATAGTGAATATTTTTTGAATTTTATTCTATTCACAAAAATATGAAATCGCCTGGCAATAGTAAAACTTAATCCACCAACAGGGATTTTATGACTACCAAACGGAATAATATCCCCTCTCTCCCATCATTTCCAACACCTTCGTAAATCTTACAGGAAGTAAACTCTTTGCCTTAGAAACCATATACTCCGGGATATCCTTATAATAAGCCTCGGCAATACTGCCGGTGATACAGGCCAAAGTGTCACTGTCACCTCCTATTGATATTGCCCTGCGTATGGCACTCTCAAAATCATCACTTGCAAGAAAGGAGACGATAGCCTGAGGCACTGTACCCTGACAACTTGAATCCCAACCGTAATTTTGATGTAAACTATCCCATGACAAATCAAGATTGTAATTAAATTTCGCACTGATAATTTCTTTTATATCATCTTTTGAAGCTCCGTTCCTAGCCATAAAAATAGCGGCCGACACAACTTGCGCTCCTTTTATTCCTTCAGGATGATTATGGGTTATGGCAGCACCTGTTTCAGCCACTTTCAATGTAGTATCCATATCATCATACAGCCAGCCTATTGCTGAAGTTCGCATGGCAGAACCGTTTCCCCATGAATTGTACGGACAACGTCCGGATGCACGCTTACCGGTACGATAATCTATCAACCTTTCCGGATGAAAAAGCCATGTATGAAATCCAGCTCCATATCCCCCCATAGGACATGGAACGTCTTTTGCCACGTCAACTATTATTTTCTCCAACAGCCCGGTTTGAATTTCCTTGTCAGCATTTACATCATTCTGCATAGCCCATTCCGCAACTGCCATGGTCATCACCGTATCATCCGTAAAATTACTTCCAGGAGGAAACATTTCGAAATCATAATCTTTTGTATTGTCAAATTCATATACAGAACCTGCAATATCTCCTATCACTGCTCCTAACATTACATATTGATTTTTATTACCTAAAGTTGTCATTTTATTTCGTGCAAAACAAATTTTATAAATACGTTTTACATAAAAAAGTAGTTTTAATAAAGCATTTGACTGTTTAATTGCATATATTTGTCCGTTTTTACGAATATCGTACAAAAATTATAAATCATGGAATTAAAAGAATATCTAGACAATTTTGAAGACAAGCTACAGCAGGAAATCTTGAGGCTTTGTACCAACTATAAATTTCTTGACGGAACGCTGCTTGCCACAGACGACATAGACGATTATTGGCAGGTATTGGCCTCAGAGTATATAGCAGATGCAGTAGAACAAATCCAAGACTATCCTACAGTTTCGGTAGCTTGGGCTGCATATCTGGGAATGGCAGTAGCTTTCGGATGGGATATAGATTGGAATACTATCTCAAAAGCCAAATACAAGGATTATTACGGCGAACAAGGATTTGACGATATGGACGAACACCTTATAAGAGACATTATAGGTATTCCTCTGGAAAGCGAAGATGCCAAAAACATTGAGGAAATAATAAGAAGATGTGCACAAAAAGCAATTGACATTATAAGACGCGAACAGATAGAGCCACAGAGTCCTACGGCTTTTCATGTTTTCGCACGTGCCGTAAGGGTTATGTACAGGACTGGAGCAGCAATACAGCTCAAAAGAATGGGTTACAAGTTTGAAAAAGTTAATTTGGGAGATTGCTGAACATGGAAGAAAAAGAAATTTTCGGTTGGTTTGTATTCAACTCAGGACAATTATTGATAGTAAAAGATTCCGAAGGGAAATACCATATACCATACGGACAGGAAGCACCCGTAGCTGTACCGGTAGGCAGTACAGTACATACCATAGGAGAAATCTATGGACACACAGCAAAAGCATATGCCATATATTCGCCAGTTCCGGGCAACGAAGACAGCGAAATGATGATGAAAGATTTGAGAGCATCTTACGACGTACTTCCATTCGAAGAATATTACAGAGCAGGCAAAGCATCACAGATACTGAATTGGGACAAGAACAGCCGTTACTGCCCCATGTGTGGAGTTCCCACAGTACAGGTCTCTCCTATCGCCAAGCGTTGCCCTGAATGCCGTCAGGAATTCTATCCGCGCATATCACCAGCAGTGATAGTTCTCATAAAAAAAGAAGACAAAGTGCTTCTGGTACATGCAAAGAATTTCAGAGGACAATACAAAGGTCTGGTAGCAGGATTTCTTGAGGCAGGTGAGACACTGGAAGAGTGTATCCGACGTGAAGTAATGGAGGAAACAGAACTGAAAATTAAAAATCTGAGATACTTCGGGAGCCAGCCATGGCCCTATCCGAGCGGTATAATGATTGGGTTCATTGCCGACTATGAAAGCGGTACAATAAAGCTTCAGGACGAGGAGCTCAGCGCCGGAGAATTCTATTCGCGCGACAATATGCCGGAAATTCCGAAGAAACTCAGTATAGCCAGACAGATGATAGACGCGTGGCTGGAAGGAAAAGTTTGATGAACAATTGGGTATTATCAGTCTATAAAAACATTTTATTGTGCTTTTATAAAAACAATATCCCTACTTTTTATTAACTTTGCAAAGTTATTATTTTAACCAATAAACTTATATGCAGGAAAAGATTATTATTCTCGACTTCGGTTCACAGACTACACAGCTCATCGGTCGCCGTGTCCGCGAACTGAACATGTATTGCGAGATTGTTCCCTACAACAAGTTCCCACACAATGACCCGTCTGTTATTGGTGTAATCCTTTCAGGTAGTCCATTCTCTGTTTATGATGAAAAGGCCTTTAAGGTTGACCTTACTGACATCCGTGGCAAATATCCTATCTTGGGTATATGCTATGGCGCACAGTTCATGGCATACACCAATGGAGGTAAGGTAGAACCAGCCAACACACGCGAATACGGACGTGCACACCTGGCTAAGTTCGACCATCAGAATCCTCTTCTCAAAGGAATCCGCGAGAATTCACAAGTATGGATGAGTCATGGCGACACAATCACAGCAATACCTGAAAACTTCGAAATCATAGCTTCTACCGACAAGGTAGCAGTAGCAGCTTATCAGGCAAAGAACGAAAAGCTTTGGGGAGTACAGTTCCATCCTGAAGTATTCCACTCGGAAGACGGTACTCTGCTCTTGAAAAACTTCGTAGTTGACATCTGCGGCGGTAAGCAGGACTGGAGCGCAGCTTCATTCATCGAAACTACAGTAGCCGAACTCAAGGCACAGCTTGGCGATGACAAGGTGGTACTTGGTTTGAGCGGTGGTGTTGACTCATCAGTAGCAGCTGTTCTTCTTAACAAGGCTATCGGCAAGAACTTGACATGTATCTTCGTTGACCACGGTATGTTGCGTAAGAACGAATTCAAGAACGTACTTCACGACTATGAATGCCTCGGTCTTAACGTTATCGGCGTTGATGCAAGCGAAAAATTCTTCAGCGAACTGGCAGGTGTTACAGAACCAGAACGCAAACGTAAGATTATAGGTAAAGGCTTCATCGACGTATTCGACGAAGAAGCTCACAAGATACAGGACGTTAAATGGTTGGCTCAGGGTACTATCTATCCTGACTGCATCGAGTCTCTTTCTATCACAGGTACAGTAATCAAGAGTCACCACAACGTAGGTGGTCTGCCTGAAAAGATGAACTTGAAACTTTGCGAGCCATTGCGTCTGTTGTTCAAGGACGAAGTTCGCCGTGTTGGTAGAGAACTTGGAATGCCTGAACATCTTATTACTCGTCATCCTTTCCCTGGTCCAGGTTTGGCTGTACGTATCCTTGGCGACATCACTCGCGAGAAAGTACGTATCCTTCAGGATGCAGACGACATCTTCATTCAGGGATTGCGTGACTGGAAGACTAAGGATGCAGAAGGAAACGAAACATCATTGTACCATCAGGTATGGCAGGCAGGTGTTATCCTGTTGCCTGTACAGAGCGTAGGTGTAATGGGTGACGAACGTACTTACGAACGTGCCGTTGCATTGCGTGCCGTAACAAGTACGGATGCGATGACTGCCGACTGGGCTCATCTTCCATACGAGTTCATGGCAAAGGTTTCAAATGATATCATCAACAAAGTAAAAGGCGTAAACCGCGTTTGCTACGATATCTCTTCAAAACCACCTGCAACAATCGAATGGGAGTAATTTAAACCCTATTTATAGCCTTTCTAAAGGCATTTGGAGTAGCCTCAACTTGAAAAAAGTTGGGGCTATTTTGTTGATATACAGTTGAAAAGCATGCCACGAACCACCTGACACATATTTTTATACTTATGTTAATGTATTTAAATTGACACCAGTTTTTGACACCAGTCTTTAATATTGATATTTTTCCTGATGGAAATAATCCTGTAATTTAGTGGAAGAAAAAATTTTATCTCAGGATTTTGTTTTTTAATTTTCTTTTATTTACGTTTGCATTATAACAATAAAACACTATAAGCATGTTAACTATAGATAGTAACACAAAACTAAGAATTAACTTCAATTTGAAGCCAATAAAAAGTGGAAAATCACAGATTTAGTTATCTTGCACAATTAATAATGAACGTGCATACATATACACGGGTGAACTTATTAATAAAGAATACTGAATTAAAAAATAGACGTGAAATTGGAAAAACTTAGCCGTTTAGATAGAAATGCTGGAAGTTGTGAAAATACTTATAGATAATAAAATAACCTATTCATGCAGAAAAAACAATTTATTGGTAGAACACAATACATTGCCAAAGGTGATAAACTGGTAAGAAAAGTTGAAAGTATTAAGACAAAAGAACAGAAAAAAGAGGAATACAAAGAAATTATAACATTACTCAAAAAAGAATATTCAATCCGTAATACGGCATCATTATGTAATATAGATATTAGTACCGTACAAAAGAATAAAGAAAATTTAGCATTATGAATATAGAACATACCAGAAAAATCTATATAATAGATAATAAATACTATTTAATTGATATAGATAATCATTGCTTATATGACGTTAAATTTATAGAAGAAGAATGTTATGGTCTTAGACGATTTATTAGCTGTATTAATGGACAAAATATGTATGGATGTATAAATAATAATTTTGAGGAGGTAATAAAATGTCAATTTACATACATGTCAACATATAGTGATAAGGCTTACAGTGTCTCATTAAGAAACCCTTTAAAAGCTTACAATGATGATAGAAAATATTTTAATTTTCTAATTAATCATAGTGGAGTTCCTATAAATATTATAAACACCAAAGAAAACGGATTAAACAAACAAACAATAATAGAATTTGAAGAATATATAGCTATAACACATTTCAAAAATAATTTAGCAATTGGATTATCAAAAAATGGGAAATTGGGTGTTGTCAGTTCTAATGGAAATACTTTCCTTGAAGCTGTTTACGATGATATAAGATTAAATTTAAATGAATCTCATATTTATACACAAATTGAAAATGAATCAATAATTATTCTTTATCTGCCAAAGAAAAAATTATGGCTAAGATTGACCAAAGAATATAAATTTGAAGAATACAATATTTATGAAAAAGTTTTTATTCTTAAATATAAGGGCAAATATACAGCAATAGATTTTAATGGCATAAATATAATACCGCCTATATATCAAAAATTAGAATTTAAGGGAGATTTTATCATTGCAAAAAATGAAAGCAATAAAGTTGGAGTAGTATTAAGAAATAATTACCTAAATACAATAATACCTTTTGAATATACAAATATCATTCAGCTTAATAAAGAATATTTCTATATAATAAAAGATGAACATGTTGGATTGTATCATATGAGTGAAAAAATAATCCTAATACCTACAATATTACCAATAAAAATACAATTATTTCCACAATATATAGGTGATGGACTTATAGGATATAAACTTAACTCAGAAAAAGGATTTATAAATTTCAACGGAGAAAAACAATTTACATTTAATGGAAATTTCCAAACATGTTTCAAGAATGGTTTTGCATACATTATACAAAATAATAAATATATAAAAGTCGACAAATTAGGTAATAAATTAGAAGAAATAGAAATTATAATTGATAAAAGTGAAGATGAAGAAGATGATATATATTGGACAGAAGAAGACAGTTGGGATGCTATGACTGATGGGATGCATGGAAAATATCCTGGTGGAGATATAGATTATGAGAAATTCGGGCTCTAATACCTTTTCATCCAATAAGCATTTTGCAATATAGTTAAAACTCTTATAATAAACGTAGTATGTTTAACTATAAGAAGAATAAAATAATCGAAGGGAATAATTTAAACCCTATTTATAGCCTTTCTAAAGGCATTTGGAGTAACCTCAACTTGAAAAAAGTTGGGGCTATTTTGTTGATTTACAATTGAAAAGCACGCTACAAGCCATCAGGTATAGATTTTTACATTTGTGTTAATGTATTCAAATTGACACCAGTTTTTGACACCACTTATATATCATATGTTTCCTATCATTAATAATACAAGTTAAAATGAAAAGCTATAAGTGAATACGTCTATAATCTTCCATTGTCATTCCATTCTCCATAAAGAAGTCCTTTTCGGGTATTTTCTATGAATTTGTTCAGGCGACTTTCAAAAAGTTCGGGCTGATTCCTCTTGATTTGGATAGTATCAATCCTGATACGCTTATATAAATCAGGGAATTGGCAGAAGTTGTTCCACACTACAGGGTCGGATAGCAGCCTCTGTAATATATCCTTATCTATGGTAAAGCCATTAGGCGACATATCCGGTAAAACGGCTCTTCCGGCATCGGTCATCAGTCCTAACCGTTCCATTCTGCGGCATCTCTCTTTGTTGAGTTCGGACCAATTGCTTCGTGGCTTTCGTGGACAAAGCTTCTGGGCTGTTACATCATCTGCTATTTTCTTTGTAGTACTGTCTATCCAACCGAAGCATAGGGCTTCTTCTACAGCATCGATATACCAAAAAGTATTGTCATCTGTAGGTCTTCCACGTTTCACGACTACCCAGCATTCTTTCTCCGTTTTGTGGTTCTGTATTAGCCATTCACGCAGCTCGGTTCTTGATTTGACATCCAGTAAATTATGAATTTCCATTATTTGTTATTTCAATTTGCATTTTGCAATGTTGGCCTCCCAGTAAAATGGATTCGCAGATTGTTACCTAATTACCTACTTAGAATAATATTTTTATGTTGTATTTATACCTCTTTTGATATATATGGAGGATAATCATCTTTGGATAATCTTTTTTCCAATGTTCTCGGATTGACATCCCAAAGTGTAGGAAGATACTCATATACGACTTTCCCTTCATTAAGATAAATACGAACTTTAGAATCGAAAGCTACAGGCTTGTATTTGTCTTCTTCTATAGGATTATCCCTATACAGTAATTGATTTTCTCGCCAACTGAGTTCCTTACCATTAAAGATGACATCAAATATACCACATACAACTGCTTCCATCGTTTGGTTTTGAACTGTCGTAGAAACACAATGCATGTAACCTGTCAATTGATTTGTACTTTTCCGCACAGCCAGTTCATAGCAAAAAACACTTGTACCTGTGTAGTCTTTGGCTATAGTGGTTCTCACACCTTTTTTATCTAAATTATAAATCAGTTCATGGGTTATGGTTGTCATATTAAACTTAAAGCCGTTTGCAGTTCTTACCAAATTGGAAAATATCATTTGGTCGTTGTATATTCCTTCCAGTTTCCCATTTGCAAGTGTGTATACAACCGCATCGGTAACCAGTTCTTTGCCAATAAGGTTATTTTCTAAAAAGTGAAATATTTTGTCCTTCATATCCAAACAATTCATGGAAATAATGTTGATGTCCCTGTTTCTCAAAATGTATTTATTATAATCTCAAAAATACTGAAATTTCTTCAATGTTTATTATAAAAACAATAAAAGCAGGAATATTACCCTGCTTTTATTGTTTTTATTGATATATTATCAATCATCAATATCAATTACTCTGAACTGCTTGTCGAATTTGATTTCCCATCTGTTGGAAAGCTTGATTTCATATTCTCTTGAGTTTCTTTCAATCTGAAGGATCTTCTCATTTGGATAGTTTGTATTGACGTAATCAATGATTTCCTTTGGAACTATCTGTGATGGGACACCGTTCTTGATACATTTCACTTCAGTCCAATCGCCAGACTTATCAAATTCCAATTTGTCGCCCGAAGTGAAAATCACATCGAAACTCTTATAGAACAAATCTGTTTCCTGCTTTGCCATGGCAACTTTTGAATCTTTGAAATAATTAGAGATAAAAGTCTGGGCCTTTAACGGAAGCTGACCTATCTGGATAGGTTTATCTGTATCGGCTACAACAACCATTGACATTGTGAACAAACAAACGAATAAAAATATTACCTTTTTCATAACCTTAAAATTTTAATTGTTAGTACTGTGGTTAATTTTATATTGCAAAGATTATACACAATACTGAAAAGATTCTGGAAAAATCAGCTTTTTTCGACTTTTAGTGTATTTTTTTATTTTGAAATGCTGAAAATGTGCATTTTCTCATTGAAATCGTACGATATTTTGAGTCCGGCTGCCTTGCATATAGTATTTACCAATGCCAGGCCAAGTCCGGTGGAACCTTCCTTCTTGCTTCCCTGATAGAAACGTGTAAATATCTGCGATGAATCCAATGCCATATCACCACTGCTGGCCACACTAAATCCTCTTCCCGATACTTTCACCACAATATCTCCTCCATCTACATTATGCACAAACGCATTTTTCAGAAGATTCGTTACCATCATTACAGACAAAGATTCATTCATCTCTAACATGAAAGTTGATTCGGGAGAATATACGACATTTATGTTCTTATACCCGTAAATCTCACCGAAAGTTTCAATATACTGCTCCAGAAGGGAATTGACGCATATTTCCTTTACATCTGCATACTGTCCGTTCTCTATCTTGCACAGCAGCAACAATGATTTGTTCATACGCGTAATATTTTCCAAAGTCTGGTGAGTCTTCGCAATCTCTTCCATCTGCTTTTCCGTCAGATTATCATCCTCCATAAGCATTTCCAGCCTGTTCAGGCATATCGCCAATGGTGTCTGCATCTCGTGTGACGCATTCCCGATAAAAACTTTTTGCTGTTCATAGAGTTTCTCGTTTCTCTCTACAGACATTGTCACCGCACGATACAGCTTCTTGAATTCGGTAATATCGGACTTATTCCTCAGCGGAGCACAGTCATTACCTATCTTATATTTGTTGAACCATGACAATAGTACATACAGAGGTTTCATATTACGCCTGAATATCCATACATTCAGAAGCAGAAGCGTCAGAAATATACCTATATAAAGTGCAATTATCCACCCCAAGATAGCCTTCTGAAGGTCTAGCTTGTCTATCGTAGGCGTATATACTACTAGTTCCTTATAACCATCATCAGTCTTGAATATCGTTACCAATATCCTCGCAGGCTCATACTCCAGCTTTTCGTCAATATACACCATTTCGTCTCTGTACGTAATCCATGGATAAGTATTAGCATACTCCTCGCTGATGTCGTACATATAATACTGATTGTTTGAGCCATTATTCAGTGAAGGCATTTTCTCGCCATTAAGTACCCTAATGATAAGGTTCTCCGTATAATCGTCTAACGAATCGTCCACCTCATCATTCACTTCATCTACTATGGCCCAGTAGAAGAAAACAGCCCACGCTGCCATTATAATCGCCGATGCTATTGAAATATGCAGCATCACATTGTGAAACAGTTTCATTCCAATACGAATTTATATCCTATACCATAAACAGCTTTCAGCTCGGGAGTGGAACCGGCATTCTTAAGCCTTTTCCTAAGATTCTTTATCTGAGCATAAATAAAGTCGAAATTATCCACCTGGTCAATATGATCTCCCCAAACGGATTCAGCCAAAGTGCTTTTATTCACCAGTCTGTTAGGCCGGAGCATGAAATATACCAGGATGTCGTATTCCTTGCGATTAAGTTCTATAGGCTTACCTCCTACCTGGACTTCAAACTTTTCAGGCTGGATTTCAATATTGCCGAAGACAATTTTCTTTTCCCCTTCTCTCATGTTTCTCCTTAGCAGACTCTTGATGCGTGCATGAAGCTCTGCCAGATGAAAAGGCTTGGGAAGATAATCGTCGGCACCCAAGTCAAGCCCCTTCACCTTATCCTCTATAGAGTCCTTGGCCGAAAGTATTATCACATTGGCTTTCTTACCCATTTCCTGAAGTTCAGTCAGAAGATCAAGACCGTTTCCATCAGGAAGCATTATGTCAAGCAGGATACAGTCGTAATCATAATCACCCGCCTTCATTAATGCCGTCCGGTAATCGGGAGCTTGCGACACCACATATCTCTCCTTTTCAAGCGACTTGGTTATTATTTCCATCAAGTCTTTATCGTCTTCTACTACAAGTATCTTCATATACAGTCTGATTAATATCGTATTTCTACAAAAATAAGGGTAAAAACACAAAATATAAAAAAATCGGTCTGAAAATCTTATAAAAGACCTCCAGACCGACATGATTGGCGATATTAATTAATATAATGTATTAATTATTCATTGAACCAACGTACGTAGCACAAATCCTGACGATGTGCCAGATCAGGATTCTTTGGATACATACGGTATGAAACCTTGAAGCTTCCTGCGTTTGACAGACTGTGAGTAAGCTTGAATGTGTACAAGTCACCTTCTACTTTCACAACTTCCATAGGAGTTACAGAATAGATGTATTCCTTGCCTTCTGCATTCTTGTAAGTTACTACGAGTTCGATACCTACCGCATCCTTCAATCCCTTTTCGTCAACAACGCAAGTGATAGTATAGTCCTTACCGCTCTCTACATTGCCTTCGCGAAGTTCTTCTTCCTTGTTCAAGGAAACAACCTGAATTGAATCCCACTTAGATACAACATCTTCTTTCCATGCAGCGATTTCCTTAGCCTTGGCATAATCGTTTGCAGCAAGCATCTTGTAACGGTTAGCTTCTTTAGTATAGAACTTAGAATAATAATCATCAAGCTGACGTTTCATTGTATAGTGAGGAGCAACCTGTGCAATAGAGTTCTTGATTGTCCTAACCCATCCTTCAGAGTATCCTTTCTTGTTGCGAGCATAGTACAATGGAAGGATTTCAGTTTCAAGAATACTGTATATAGTGGCAGCATCCAACTGATCCTGATGTTCCTGATTCTGATAAGTACGTTTTTCCGTCAACGCCCATCCTGCACCTTCACGGTAACCCTCAAGCCACCATCCATCGAGTACAGAGAAGTTTACGACACCATTCATCAAAGCTTTTTCACCAGACGTACCGGATGCTTCAAGAGGACGCGTAGGAGTATTCATCCAAATATCGACACCTGAAACAAGACGGCGCGCAAGTTTCATATCATAGTTTTCGAGGAAGATAATCTTTCCAAGGAACTCAGGACGGTTAGAGATTTCCACGATTTTCTTAATCAATCCCTGACCTGCACCATCATGCGGATGGGCTTTTCCTGCGAACAAGAACTGTACCGGATAGTTAGGATTGTTTACAATCTTAGCCAGACGGTCAAGGTCTGTAAACAACAAGTGGGCACGTTTGTAAGTGGCGAAACGACGGGCAAAACCAATCAACAACGCATTAGGATTAATTTTATCCATCAATGAAACTACACGTGAAGGATCACGCTGGTTCTTCAACCATGTATCGCGGAACTGATTACGTATATAATCTATAAGTTTATTCTTCAATGCCACACGAGTATTCCAGATTTCCTCATCAGGAACATTGTATATCGTTTCCCAAATCTTAGGATTAGACTGGTCATTCAAGAAGTTTGCATCGAAATATTTATTGTAAAGTTTCTGCCATTCAGAAGCGCACCATGTCGGGAAGTGTACACCGTTTGTGACATATCCCACATGATTTTCTTCGGGGAAATATCCTTTCCATATACCGGAGAACATTTCTTGGGATACTTTTCCGTGCAACCAGCTGACGCCGTTTACTTCCTGACATGTGTTACATGCAAATGTGGACATGCAGAAGCGTTCGTTATTGTCACCCGGATTGATACGACCGAGGTCCATTAAATCCTGCCATGTAATACCCATGCGCTGAGGATATCCTCCCATATACTTGCCGAACAAACCTTCATCGAAATAGTCATGGCCTGCAGGAACCGGAGTATGTACTGTATATAATGAAGAAGCACGTACCACTTCAAGTGCCTGTTCGAATGTCATACCACTTTCTACGAAATCGCACAGACGCTGTACGTTGCACAAAGCGGCATGCCCTTCGTTGCAATGGTAAATATCTTTCTTTATGCCAAGTTTCTTCAATAGCAATACACCACCTATACCAAGAAGTATTTCCTGTTTCAAACGGTTTTCCCAGTCACCACCATAAAGCTGATGAGTAATAGGACGGTCAAACTCGCTGTTCATTTCATTGTCCGTATCAAGCAAATACAATGGCACACGGCCGACATTCACTCTCCACACATACGCGTGTACATAATAGTCAAGATAAGGAACATCAACAACCAATGGCTTGCCATCTTCACCGATTACACGATCCAAAGGAAGGCTACCGAAGTTCTGTGCTTCATAATTTGCTATCTGCTGTCCATCCATTGACAAGCTCTGCGTAAAATAACCATAACGGTACAAGAAACCTACGGCACACATATCAACATTGCTGTCAGATGCTTCTTTCAGATAGTCACCGGCCAAGATACCAAGACCGCCAGAATATATTTTCAATACATGTGTCATACCGTACTCCATACAGAAGTAAGCCACTGAAGGACGTTCCTTGTTAGGAGCAACACTCATATAGTCGGTAAATTTCTTATATACTTTATTTATATTATCCAAAGCCTTCTTGTCTGTAGAAATAGCTTCGAGTTTTTCATAACTTAAACGTTCCAAAAAGGCAACAGGGTTCTGTCCTACTACACTCCATAATTCAGGATCAAGAGACTTAAACATATCTGTTGCTTCATAATTCCATGACCACCAAATGTTGCGGGCCATTTCCTGTAACATTTTCAAAGAATCAGGAATACGAGATTTTACTGTAACCTCTTTCCATACAGGAGCATTAGCATAATTTGTTTTAATTTTCATATCTCTCAAATACTTAATATTATTAATTCTATTTATTTCTCTCTAATCTGGCAGAAGCATTTCGCAAAGCTACATCATATGCTTCATAATAATATTTAATAAAATGCTTCCATAACGCTTTTTCAGCTATAGCGGCAGCATTCTTGCGTATCTTGTCTATCTGTTTCTGATCCAAAGACGAGAATTCGCTAATAGTATCTTTTATGGCATCGGCCACTTCAGAATAATTATAATCAGTACGGTGTATCACCTTCACTCCGTCGGCTAATTCTCCATTGTGCCCCACTACCGAATTAACCCACAATCCGAAACCAGCAAGGTCGGAAGTAATGGTAGGTACTTTGAATGCCACACTCTCCAGAGGAGTATAGCCCCATGGTTCGTAATATGAAGGATATACGCTAAGGTCATTACCCAAAATCAGATCATAATACGTCATGTTCAGTATGCCGTCTTTTCCGTCAAGATAACATGGTACGAAAATAACCTTAACCTTAGAATCTGCCGAATTCGACATATTAAGGTATTTGAGCATATCCAACACCTGGTCGTGACTCATATTATGCAACCAATGTGTAACGAATGGAACTTCAAGCGGAGTATTGAAATTTTCCTTGCTTTTTAATCTGTCGATAAGATCCTGTCTGGCATCGCCAACCCATCCAGGAACATTTATAAAGGCCAGGACTTCCTTTTTAAGATTCTTGTCTCTTGTCAGACGATTTAGAGTTTCAAGGAAAACATTGATTCCTTTATTCTTGAATTCATATCTTCCGCTGGTACCTATTATAAGAGTATCATCACCCAGTGAAGTACCAAGCAGTTTGTTTGCAAGGTTCAGCATTACCTGTCTTGCTTTTTTTCGTTTAGCGGTGAAAGAGCGTCCCTGAGGCACAAAATCATCCTCAAAACCATTCATAAGAACAACGTCAGCAGGTTTTTCAAGCAGTTCTTTACATTCATTATTAGTTATTTCGCTTACAGTAGTGAAGCAATCCACATGATGTGCAGTCTGCTTTTCAATAGAGTGTTTCGACTCTATATTAAGTTCTCTGGCCATTTGATCACCATTATAAGCAAACAGATAGTCATACAAAGGTTTATTGTTTCCGGCTATAGAACGTCCTATGGAAGTGGCATGAGTGGTAAAAATTGTGGCTATTTCCGGAACATGCTTCTGAACGTACAATGCTCCCAAACCTGTCATCCATTCATGGGCCTGATATACCACTTTCTTGCTATCATCAAGAAAGAATCTGTAATAACTTTCGACCACCTTACCTGCGGCATACGAAAACATTGAAGCCTCGTCATAATCGCCATAAGCATGCAGGGAGTCAACCTGATAATCAAACCATGCCTGGGTATAGATTTCATTCTTTTGCTCAAAGAAAGGAGCAAAATCGACTAGAATAGCGATAGGATTTCCAGGAATATTCCATCGTCCAATTCTCAAACTTAATTTATCAAAGCTCAAAGCATGTTCACGCCAGTCTTTGAGTAGTTTTTCATCCTCAACAAACAAAGGATTTTCTTTTCCCAACCATACATCCGGTCCTATGAAAAAAATCTTATCCCCAAATGCTTCCTGTAATGTCTTGGCTCTTGTAGATAAGACGGTGTAAATGCCTCCAACTTTATTACACACTTCCCAACTAGACTCAAAAATACAATCAGGAGTTAAAAGCTGTTTCATCATCATATAAGTTTAACTTAATTTGATGCAAAGATAGAGAAAACAAACAGAAAATCAAAAAATCCAAACATTTTTTGCAAAGAAAGCTGTCTGAATACTGAATAAAACATAATAAGTTACATATGTAATACATATTTATATTATACTCATAATCAAAAATAAACTCCTTTTCTTTAATACGAATATCACATATCATCATATTTCATGCTACATCAACTCATAATGTCATAGATTTAACAGAAAAAGCGACACAAGCGCCCTAAGAATAGCCTAAAATAGAGGTGTAATGTTAAATTATCCATATTAATACTTATCAAAATACACAGTTAAAACAAACGCTCAGTTAAACAACCGCAACATTTTAACATTAGATATTGTCATAAGCTACAGAAAAACATGAGGACATTTCAATATAAACGCCTTGAAATATTATCTGAAACGCCGAAACGTTTTATTATTTTTCCCAAGAGCTATATACAGTCGGCGGAAATTTGATAAATTCAATTCTATTTCAAGAAAAGCCAGCATCATTTTCAGATTATCATAAAGACATGTATTAGCGATTATAAAAGAACAGATCATATAAGTACAAATAACAAAGCAGTACAAATCGCAAGATAATCGCCATTAAAGCTGACTTTTCAACTCACATCAAAGGCATTACAGTACGATTTTTCAAGCTGCCTCTTACCTTGGTACGTTAAATTTCAATTCTCAAAAAACAAATTTATCATTTTGTCAAAATGATAAATTGTATAATTATAAAAAAATCAGGCATGGTATGTATTAATTTACCATGCCTGAAAAATTTCATCAGGAACTAGCGTTCCAACAAATTCCCATTATGCCTCAACCTGTTTCTTTGAAGACAGTTTCTCAAGGAAATACACCAAGAAGAATCCTACAATCATAAGAACCACAGCCTCTACTACGAACTGATTAGGAGCTATATTCTCCTCTATCAATGGTTTAGCCACTCCATGACTGTCAGTATAAAACTCCACTACCCTTTTCCATGGCCATACTTTATTAAGCGAACCGAGCATAAAGCCTGTAAGAACTGAAAGGGTTACATTTCTGAAGTTTTTCAATGCATACGATAAAACTCTGGAGAAAGATGTTATACCGATGAATGCGCCTATACCGAAAATTGCCAATATAACGATATCCAATGTCTTCACTGCCTCCATTATGTAGAAATACTTACCAAGGAGAACCAGGATAAAGCTTCCGGATATTCCCGGCAAAATCATGGCACATATGGCAATTGCCCCACAAAGGAATATGAAAAGATAATTGGTTGGTGTCTCGGCAGGAGTTGCAACAGTGATGTAGTAAGCTATACCAGCACCTATCACAAAAGAAAGAATGGTTTTCCAGTTCCATTCCTTTATGTCCTTTGAAACAAACCATGTGGAAGCAAGTACCAGACCAAAGAAAAACGACCATACCAATATAGGATGATCAGTGAGCAGCCATGTGATAAGCTTTGCCAATGAGAAAATACTTATTCCGACACCCAATATTATAGAAATAAGGAAATTTCCGTTTATTCCTTTCCAGAATTCAGAAATCTTTCCCGTGAAAAGAAGTTTCAGATTTTTTACGTTAATACTCTTGATAGAATTTATCAGCTCGTCATAAAATCCAACTATAAATGCTATAGTACCACCTGACACTCCAGGCACGACATCGGCAGCACCCATTCCCATCCCCTTCAAGACAAGTGTTGCGTAATCCTTTAATTTGCGTTCCATAAATAAATTATTAATGATTTTATTTCCGGCGCAAAGTTATAAAAAATAGGAATAATAAAAAAAGACAAATATGATTAGATAACCACAATCACAGACGAAATAATATAAAATAAAAAGTTTTTTTCATTTTGATGAACAATTTCCATCCTGCAACCGTTATTTAGTTATAACATATAAAAAACAAGATTATGTCAAAAACAGCATTCAAAGGAACAACCGTTAATTTAGCGGGAGAATTTATAAAGACCGGCATCACAGCACCGGATTTCACAATGGTAAAAGGTGATTTAAGCCAATTCAAACTATCAGAAACAAAGGGTAAGTTTGTAATTCTAAATATTTTCCCAAGCCTTGACACTGGTGTCTGCGCCACTTCTGTAAGAAAATTCAACCAAATGGCAGCCAACATGGACAACACCGTAGTACTGGCAATATCAAAAGATTTGCCTTTCGCACAAGGACGTTTCTGCACTACAGAAGGTATAGCAAATGTTATTCCACTTTCCGACTTCAGAAATCCTTCTGATTTTGACACTGAATACGGAGTGCTGATTGCAGACGGTCCGCTGAAAGGCCTGCTGACACGTTCTGTAGTGGTAATTAACCCTGAAGGCAAAATTGTTTACACAGAACTTGTACCTGAAATAACACAGGAGCCAAACTACGAAGCAGCTTTGGCAGCAATAAAATAAGAAACAACACAATAACCAATCACTCATAACCACAAAAAAGACCGGGCTTTTTGATTATTTCATCAAGTCCGGTCAAATTTTATATTATTGCTCTGGTCAATCTTCCGAAAATTCTTTTATTCGTTGCTCTTCGCTTAGTCGGCAAACAAGAAGTGTATCATTTTTCTCTGCCACGATATATCCGTCAAGTCCCTGTATCACGACTTTCTTCTCCTGTGTGGCATGTACTACACAATTACGTGATTCATACATCTTTATGTTTTCGCCTATACAAACGTTGCCGTAAGCATCCTTTGCTGAATTCTCATGCAGCGAGCCCCATGTTCCAAGATCGCTCCATCCGAACGATGCCGGGAAAACATATATTTCGTCAGCCTTTTCCATTACAGCATAGTCGATGGATATGTTCTCACACATAGGGAAAAGTTCATTAATCATTTCCTGTTCTTTATCAGTAAAATAATAAGGAAGCATCTTTTCGAATATTTTACCCAGTGCAGGCTGATAAACACGCATGGCGTTTACTATAGTGTTTACATTCCAGACAAAGATACCGGCATTCCAGAAGAAATTCTTCTTCTGTATATATCTGTTGGCTGTCTCCAGGTCCGGTTTTTCCTTGAATGCATCTACTCTGTATATTTCCTTATTAGACGGGCAAGCCATAGTCAGATCGGCCTCGATATAGCCATATCCGGTTTCCGGACGTGTAGCTTTCATACCAAGAGTAACTATAGCATCTGATGATAATGTAAATTTCATTGCAGAAGTTATCACCCTTCTGAATTCGTTTACATCCATTACTATATGGTCACTAGGTGTAACTACAATATTCGCCTTCGGATTTTTTGACTTTATTTTCCAGCTTACATATGCAATACAAGGAGCTGTATTACGACGGCAAGGCTCAAGAAGAATCTGTGATGAAGGAATTTCAGGCAATTGCTCCTTTACGATAGATTCATAATTGGCAGACGTAACCACCCAGACGTTTTCGGGCGGACATATTCCCTTAAACCTGTCCATTGTGAGCTGTATCAAAGTACGTCCACAACCCAATACATCAATGAACTGTTTAGGCAATTCCTTATTACTCATAGGCCAAAAACGGCTTCCTATTCCACCTGCCATTATGACAATATGATTGTTTCCATTCAAATCCATAAAATACATATTTTTATAATTACCGCAAAAATAGCTGTTTTTTATTAAAATACAACACTCATATTGGAAAATCATTACTGATTTTTTATCAGATAAATATTTATTAATGAAAACCTGTTTCTTTGACTGAATGAAATAATTCTTAACTTTGTCTCCTGTAACAACTAAATTATGACAATGAAAAAATATCATACAGTACTCACGATTGCCGGTTCCGACTGCAGTGGCGGTGCCGGCATACAAGCCGACATAAAAACAATATCAGCATTGGGGTGTTATGCCGCAAGTGCCATTACCGCCGTAACAGTGCAAAACACATGTGGAGTGACAGGAATACACCCTATACCGGCCGATTTTGTAAAATCACAGATAGACGCCGTAATGACCGACATCAAGCCCGAAGCCATAAAAATTGGAATGATTAATGATGTGGAAATTGTTAAGGCCATAGCATTATCAATAAAAGAACACAAACCAAAATTCGTGGTATTCGATCCGGTAATGGTGTCAACAAGTGGCTGCAAGCTTATTGAAGACGAGGCCATAGAGGCTATAAAAAACGAACTCATACCGTTGTCAACAATCATTACTCCAAACCTGAGTGAGGCTATTGTACTGACAGGAAATAAAATAGAGAATACCGATGATATGGTGGAAGCCGGTAAGAAGATTATCAATTACGGATGCCACTCAGTATTAATAAAAGGAGGACATCTGAACGGAAACGACATGTGCGACGTTTTATGCATAAAAGACGACAATACCCCATACATGTTCACTTCCAAAAAGATTGACAGCCACAACACACATGGCACCGGATGCACACTATCTTCTGCCATAGCTACAAACCTGGCATTGGGAAACACATTGCAGGAAGCTGTAGAAAAAGCCAAAGAATATGTATATCAAGGCATATTGAACGGAAAAGACATACAAATAGGTAAAGGGCACGGCCCATTAAACCACCTTCATAAGCCGGTTCCTATGCACATTTTCGTTGAAAATGAGTAGTTATATAAAAACAATCATTAACTTTGCGACAAGATTATTAATTATTAAATAGAAAAATCATGAAAGCATTTGTATTTCCAGGACAGGGTGCCCAGTTTGTTGGTATGGGCAAGGACCTGTACGAAAATTCGGCTTTAGCCAAAGAACTATTCGAAAAAGCAAACGATATTTTAGGTTATCGTATCACAGATATCATGTTCAACGGAACAGATGAAGACTTGCGTCAGACAAAAGTTACACAGCCTGCCGTATTCCTTCATTCAGTAATCTCTGCATTATGCATGGGAGAAAATTTCAAGCCGGAAATGACAGCAGGACACTCATTGGGAGAATTCTCTGCACTCGTAGCGGCAGGAGCTCTCTCGTTCGAAGACGGTTTGAAACTTGTATATGCACGTGCTATGGCAATGCAGAAAGCATGCGAAGCACAACCTTCCACTATGGCAGCAATCATTGCTTTGCCTGACGAGAAAGTAGAAGAAATATGTGCAAAAGTGGCTGCTGAAGGTGAAGTATGCGTAGCTGCAAACTATAACTGCCCTGGACAGATAGTAATCTCCGGTTCTATCGAAGGTATCAACAAGGCATGTGAACTTATGAAAGAAGCTGGAGCTAAACGCGCACTTCCACTGAAAGTAGGTGGAGCCTTCCATTCTCCTCTCATGGATCCTGCAAAAGTTGAACTTGAAGCTGCAATCAATGCAACAGAGTTCCACACTCCAAAATGTCCTGTTTACCAGAATGTTGACGCAAAACCATATACAGACCCTGCAAAGATTAAAGCAAATCTTGTGGCTCAGCTGACTGCATCTGTAAGATGGACTCAAACAGTACAGAACATGATTGCCGACGGAGCAGACGAATTTATCGAATGCGGACCGGGTGCTGTGCTTCAGGGATTGATCAAGAAGATCAACAAAGAAGCTAATGCCCACGGCATTGAATAATATCACGACAAACCGGACACGTATCGTAGAAAACGATACGTGTCTTCTTTTTTTAATTTAAACTATAACTCTATGAATCCAGAAGAAAAAATCATCATTTATCAAGTCTTTACACGCTTATTCGGCAACCAGGCCCTAACAAGCAAGACCAACGGAAGCATAGAAGAAAACGGATGCGGAAAGTTGGATTATTTTACCGAACAAGCCCTTTCTGAAATAAAAGGACTTGGGGTCACTCACATCTGGTACACAGGCATCATAGCTCATGCCACACAAACTGACTATACAAAGTACGGAATACGCAAGGATCACCCTGCAGTAGTAAAAGGAAAAGCCGGCTCGCCATATGCAATAAAGGATTATTACGACATTGATCCGGACCTGGCTGTGGATGTGGATAAAAGGATGGAAGAGTTTGAAGCTCTTGTAGAACGTACACATAATGCCAGAATGAAAATGATTATTGATTTTGTACCTAACCACGTGGCACGTCAGTATAAATCATTGGCAAAACCGGCTGGAGTAAAAGACCTTGGCGAGGACGATGATACATCTGTGTCATTCAATCCCAATAACAATTTCTATTACATTCCGGGAGAAGAACTGAAAGGCGATATAGACCTTTATGATCATGAAGCCGGCAGATATACAGAAATGCCTGCAAAGGCGACAGGAAACAATAAGTTTGATGCATGGCCTAACAGAAACGACTGGTATGAAACTGTAAAGCTTAACTACGGAGTTGATTATTACAACAACACAGGTTGCCATTTTTCACCTATTCCTGACACATGGAACAAAATGAAAGATATTCTTTTGTTCTGGGCAGGTAAGAACATCGATGGTTTCAGATGCGACATGGCAGAAATGGTCCCTTGCGAATTCTGGGGATGGGCCATTCCTCAAGTCAAAGAACAATTCCCTGACATAATATTCATAGCCGAAGTTTACAATCCGCAGGAATACAGAAATTATATACACAACGGACACTTTGATTATTTATACGACAAGGTAGGCCTGTACGACACACTAAGATCCATAATATGCAGCAACTCATCCGCAACAAACATAACAGGTTGCTGGCAAAGTGTGAACGACATTCAAAGTCACATGCTTAATTTCCTGGAAAACCACGATGAACAGCGTATTGCATCCGATTATTTTGCAGGAAACCCGCACAAAGCATTCCCGGGAATGATAGTATCTGCATGCATGAATACAAACCCTGTCATGATATACTTCGGACAGGAGCTTGGCGAAAGCGGAATGGATACGGAAGGATTTAGCGGCAGAGACGGAAGAACAACAATATTCGACTATTGGAGCGTTGACAGCATAAGGCGCTGGACTAACCACGGAAGATTTAATACCCACCTGCTTAATTCCAAGGAGAAAGGTATAAGAAACTTCTACAAAACGCTTCTGAACATCTGCAATCAGGAAAAGTGTATCGCCCGTGGAAAATTCTTCGATTTGATGTATGCCAACGTAAACGGATGGCAAATGGACGAGCATAAACAATATGCTTTCCTCAGACAATGCGAAGATGAGGTACTGCTTATTGCCGTAAACTTTGGAGATATGAACATGAGAGTGGCAATAAACATACCTGAACATGCATTCAACTATCTTGGAATGCCTGAGATGGGAAACATAAAAGTAAAGGATCTGATAAGCGGCAAGGAAGAAAAGATAAACTTCATGTCTTCCAAACCTGTGGGAACAGATTTACCAGCCAACAGCGGTAAGATTCTGAAAATAAAACTGAAGTGACAAGGCTTTTCGTATCACATAAAAATGATAAAACAGGATTATATAATAAGAATGATACAGGAGATAATCTCTATGATTGTCACTGCCATCATAAAAAAGAAAAGACTTGACAACAAAGAGTTGGAAAAATATGAATACAATACACATGAGATGCTAGGAGTAAGTCCGAAAGAGCTTATGGACATAAGCACTGATGAAATTATATCACAATATTCAACATCAGAAAACGGAATGGATAAAATTGAGCTGATAGCTGTCAGCCTTTTACTGTTCTCGGAAGAAACAGCCAATGACAAGCTGTTGCTGAAATCAAGGCTGAAACAGAACGGATTATTCCTGCTGAAGTATCTGCAACAAAACAGTAATTCATATTCAATCCAACGCGAAATGCTTATGAAAATGATTTCATAATATAAGCGGTAGTTTCACAACACAGAATGGAACTACCGCTTTCTTCTATACTACAAATATTTATTTGATGATCAAAATCGGTGTACGTGAGTGGAATATCATTTTCTTTGCAATACTTGGGTTGAACAGACGTGCAAAGACATTTCTCTTATAGTTGGATACGCATAACACATCAATATTCTCTTCCCGTACATAATCATCCAGATTATTGAAGAAACTGTCCTCAGTAACCAGACTGTAATTAATCTTCAAATCAGGATATTGCTTGTGGAAATACTCCTTTATTCCAGAAAGCTTAATCTCATTCCATGTACGTCTTTCTTCATTGGAATTGAGATGTATGAAATAAATCTCAAAATTATAATCCTTGAAGGTGGTAATCAAAGAATCGAATGCAATCAAGTCACGCTGATCGAAGTTTGTAATAAACGCCACTTTATTGATTTCCTTGAAATTAATAAGTTTGGCTTCCTCAGGAATGGAATATACAAATACAGGACTGCGTTCTATAACTTCTGCCGTCACACTTCCCATCAGTCCGTACTCTGTCATATTTTCTCCACGTGTTCCCATCACAATCATCAATGGCGATTCCTCGCGTGCGTATGCCAGGATTTCTTCTTCCGGAATACCTTCCCTCAACAGACATGTGTATTTCACCTCCGGTATCTCCCCGTCCGCCATAAGTTTGTCTATAGTATCGGTCAACTCCTTCAAACGGTTATGGACGTTGTCCAGCATGCTCTTTATTCCCAATTCAGCCTCGTATGGCATTCCGTATCCTTCAGTAGCATACTGCAGGCTCGGCATATATACCGGACTGAAATAAACGTGCATCAGCACTACTTCAACTTTTATCTGTGCCGCAAAATTCAGACCGAACTTACAAGCTTTAAGCGAATTGGCAGAGAAATCCACCGGAACAAGAATTACCGGTTTTTTACGTTCCTTATCGGTTTCCTTTACATGTTCTTTCACCACATCTTCTGCCAGCCATGCGGAACTCTCTATAATACTCAAGGCACGTGGCAAATCACTCTCTTTTATTCGTATTCTTACGCCTGAAGAAATGACAGGCTGTATAAGATTTACATTATGTATATATGCCTCTATGCCTTCGTTCTCCAGTACATTCTTCAATATCTGAGCTTTAGAATAAGTCAAGATAGCAAGCGTTACGAGTTTTTCTTCTTCCATAATAAGACTGATTTAGGTTAAAAATAAATTAATAGCCGGATAATCCCATATATATTGTACGTCTGCTAAAAAACAAAAATAGCTATAATAGTTATTTTCAACATATCTCGAACAACTATTATAGCTATCTCTATTTATGCTTCAGCCTCTTCTTTAAGGATAGCCAGTGCTTTTTCCAGAACCGTAGTATCGTCAAGCATAACCAAACCGCCATCCGGACCGGGTTCCAGATGGATACCCACACATTTACCGTCTTTGAAGTTCTGTCCTCCGAAAAAGTTTCTGACAGTCTCTACAGATATATTTAATTCATCGGCAATGCGATGCATACTTCCTTCAGGTAAAGAATCTTTAATGTTTCTTAGTTCATTAAAAGTAATAGTTCTTGTCATAGTAATCTATATTTTAAGAATTAGACAATATGGTTTTCATCTCGATGATAAATATATATATTTTTTACTTGACAAGCAAGAAAAATGTATATTTTTTATTTGATAACATGATATTTTATCACCTTTCCCAAATTTATATCAGAAATAGAGCGTTTTGGATATAATCATGCCGTAAACCACAGCGAAAAAATATGTAAGGAGCAGTACCAACACTACCACATCGACACTTTTCACATCGTATCCGCTCACCGTATATTGCGCTGAAATCAATTTAGGCTTGAAAATAAACTTGTTTGATATAAATACATATAGGAAATATATTATAACTCCACACAACAGTCCGTCCAACATACCGAAAAATACATCTCCGGGATAATGAACTCCCAAATAGACACGCGAGTAAGTAGGTATCAGAGCCCATAAGAACATCATAAACGCAAGTTTTATATTCTTTACAAGCAAGGACACGAACATAGCAACAGCAAATGTATTTGCGGCATGACTTGATATAAATCCAAACAGTCCGCCTGCCCTGTAATTATTCACCGTATCCACCATATACATAAACTCAGGGTCCTTTGTCGGGCGGAAACGTTCGAAAAAAGGTTTGCAGATTCCTGATGAAGTCTGGTCGGCCAGCGCTATAACCAAAGCTATCATTAAAAGAATCAGCATTCCGTGTTTGAACTTGTTGTTCTTGAATATGACATACAGCAATGCGACAGCTGCAGGGATCCATGTCTTAGTACTTGTCACTATATACATAAATCCATCCCAGAATATCGAATCACTGCCATTGAGTTTCATCAATATCAACTTATCCAAATCTATCAATTGCTGTATGTCCATATTAGAAAATATTATAACATTATATTACCTCAATGCTTTCTGTAGGTACCCATCCTCTGTTACCGTCTTCAAGGCTTACTTCCTTCCATCCCTTCATGGTATTGTCGTTGATATAAACCTTTGTTCCTTCATGCAGGACAAACAGATCGGTACCACTCTCGTTAGGAGTACTTTTCACTGTTACGGTAGGTTGCATTACAATAGCTCCTGTTCTGTTCACTAATCTGTCCTTCTGTGCATCGGCAAACATATTTCCTGCAACCGTAAACAGCAGGAATATAACAGCCAATGAGAAGCCTATTTTCTTCAAGACAACTTTTTTACCGAAAATATAGGTTGAAGTTCCCAACAAGAACAATATGAAACATGAAATGGCAAACACACTCCAAGCAGACTCACTCATAATATTTCTTATAGAGTTTATCCAAGTGACTATGAATACTTCACTCTTTGGAGTAACCTTATCTATAGTCTTGCTCTTGGCCATTTCAAGGTTATATCTCACGTCATTGTCTCCCGGAGACAACAGTAAAGCACGTTCATAATTCAGTACTGCCTTTGCTATATTCTTGTTCTTATAATAACTGTTTCCCAAATTATAATACACATCTGCCGATTCCTGTCCGGCATTCAGAATTGCTTCGTACTTTTCAATCGCAGTCTTAAAATCATTTTCCTGATAAGCTTTGTCGGCTTCTTCCTTAACCGAAGCGTTGGCAGAAAAGACAAAACCTATTAGAAGCAATATAAAAACATACACTTTATTCATATAATCAATTCTCCTATATGTTTTAACGTTTAATACTGTTTTCCATTTTGCTTATCACTTCGACAGATGCCGAATAAACTTTATCCATTGTCTCGTTCTGATTTCCCGGAGCATATCTAGCAAACTCGCATTCCGACAAGACATAGATAAATTCCTTTATAAGATCTTCGGATACACCTTGTCTTGAAAGCTCAGCCTCTATATTGTCTCTGGAAAGCTTGGAAACAGGAATATTCAACTTATCGCTGATATAACCCCACAGAGCCTTCAATACCTCATCATAGAATTCGTTGACCTTGCTTTCTGCAAGAAGCTTGCCGGCAAGCTTCATACGTTTTGTAGCAACCTTGTTAGCCTTCTTTGTCTTAACCTTTGCAACATTTGCATTCTCGACAGCCTGTTTCCTATATATCACAACGAATACCACAAACAGCACGAAAGGTATGATATACCACAAATAATATGATGTAGTTCCGAAGAAATATTTTCCTTTTTCTCTCAAGGCTGAATCGCCTGTTTTGATAAACAAGATGTCAGTGCCCAATACCTTGACATTTTCCTTGTTAGTAAAGTCAGCTATCACCTGCTGGTTGACTGCATTACCTTCACCCTTGGCTACCTTCAGATTATATGCCTCAGTTTTCAAGGTCTTATAAGTTCCCGACTTTACATCAAAATATTTGAATTCTACAGGTGGAATTGTAAACTCTCCGGCATGACGTGGGATTGCCAGATATTCAATTTTCTTTGTTCCGCTCAGTCCGTCTGCAGTCAGTTGGAAATTATCATCAATCTTCGGATCATATATTTCAAAATCATGCGGAAATTTAACTTCCGGAGCGCTGACCAGTTTCATATTACCTGTACCTTCTATTGTCAGTTTTACAGTAACAGCTTCGTTTGCTTTAAGCTCTGTAGCACTGATTTCCGATTTCATAGTGAAAGTACCCACACCTCCCGAATAACCTTCAGGTTTGGCAGGAAGCGGATCTACATTAATAACCACCTTCGGTGCAACAATCTTCTTGTTAACCTCCACATAACCGCCTCCGTTGAAGAATGCTTCGAAAGGATCATCCGATACAGCCACTCTCTGAGCAACGACTGCGTCAAACGTTACAGCAGGTATTTCAAGACGTCCTGACTTTTGCGGGAAAATCACATACTGCCTGTAAACCACAGTATTATAGTTTCTGCCTTTGTAATGTTCCAGCTTGAATGTCTTCTGTGCAGGAAGTTCAACTTCCTGTACGTAAAATCCCTGCTGGTCCGGCATCTTTCCAAGCAACTGGCGAAGATCGACCGTAGTATAAGCCTTGTATGTCACCAATATGGCTTCCTGCTCGTGAACCTTAGTCTTGCTTGCTGTTGCCAGAACAAACAGATCCTTATCGGAAATCTTTCCGTTCGACTTCTGGTTTCTTGATGAAATTCCACTGTTGCCCTGGTTCTGGTTAGAGTTGGCATCTTCCTTATCCTTAGGAAGAACCTTTATTGTAAGTGGATTAGAGAAAATCTTCTCACCATCAACTTCAATGCTTGCAGACGGAATATTAAATGTACCTTCCGACACTGCCATCAGAATATATGTATATGTGATGGAACGACTGGAAGACACCTTGCCGTTAATTATCTGTGTACTACTCTGCTGCGAACGGCTAGGTCCCATAAGGACATCAAAACCCTTAGCCTGCGGAGCAAGGAAATCCTTTACATCCTGCGAATTCACAGTGTATGTAAGTCTGAACTGATCACCGTTTACCACTACTTCAGGAGCAGAAGCTTTTAATGTCACTTCTTCCTTGGCAAACACGTGGAGTGACGCAGTAATCATCAATATCAAGAAAATATATTTTCTCATCATTATATAAATTATTGTTTTTCCACTTATTAAAATATCAATAGAAATTCGTTACAGGATTACCAGTCTTTCTCAAGTTTCTTTCCGCTCACCTGCATCTGTTTCTTCACTTTATCCTGTACGTCTTTCTCGTCTTGCATAGCAGCTCTCAGCAATTGTTCGGCATTTTCTTTCGACATTTCATCCTTGTTCTGTTGCTGCTGTTGCTGATTTTGATTTTGCTGCTGTTGCTGTTGATCCTGCTGATCCTTGTTCTGTTCTTTCTCGTCCTGTTTCTGATCCTGCTTCTGTTCTTTCTGCTGATCCTGATTTTGCTGTTGCTGCTGGTCTTTCAGCTGTTTCTGTGCAAGTACCAGATTGTAACGAGTTTCATCATCCTTAGGATTATTACGCAATGACTCTTTATAAGCTTCTATACACTGCGGCAGTTGCTTTGACGATTGAAGTATAACCCCCATATTATGATATATATGAGCCAACTTTTCCTTATCTTTCTCCAGACGTGCCGCAGCCTCAAACTGTTCCATAGCTTCCTTGCCTTTTTGCTGCATTAGTAGCGAGTTTCCCAGATTGAACATTGCATCTGCAGATTTAGGATTAATCTCAAGTGCCTTTCTGTAATCTACTTCAGCCTTTACAAACAGACTGTCATTATATAACTTGTTTCCGCTACGAAGATAATCCCTGTCAGTCTTCTGTGCATATGAAGCAGAAACTCCCAGAAGCATTATCCCTATCAAATATACTTTATTACACCACATAAATCAATCCTGTTTAAAAAGTTTTACATTCTTAAATAGAGGATTTTTCCTATTGAGCAACATAACGTCTGCGGCAAGCAGAATCAACGCCAGCCATGCCAGTACGTCAAACTGCTCGTCGAATTCGGTATATACCTGAGTCTCAACATCAGCCTTTGCCAGCTTATTGATTTCAGCGTTAAGAGCCCTCTCTGCATTGTTTGTATTATCTACACGAACATACATACCATTACCTGCTTTTGCAATCTCCTGACACATCTGTTCGTTCAGCTTTGTCACTACCACATTGCCATCCTTGTCACGACGAAAATCATTTGTTCCTTCTACTGGAATAGGTGAACCGTCAGGCGAACCAACTCCAAGTACAAAAACTCTTACGCCCTTCTCAGCAGCCTGCTGAGCAGCTTCCACTGCTCCTCCTTCGTGGTTTTCACCATCTGTAATAAGAACTATTGCACGTCCTACACCTTCATTCGGAGTAAAACTCTTCATAGCCAAGTCGATGGCTCCACGAATGTCAGTTCCCTGAGTTGTAATAAGAGAAGGAGATATTGTTTCCAGAAACATTTTTGCAGATATATAATCGCTTGTTATAGGAAGCTGGGTAAATGCCTCTCCAGCAAAAACTATCATAGCGACCTTATCATTATTGAATGTTTCTACAAGTCTGGACACTAATTTCTTTGACTTTTCCAGTCGGCTTGGTGTAACATCCTGAGCCAGCATTGAGTTGGAAATATCCAACGCAACCACAGTTTCAACACCCTGACGTTTCACCGTCTCCATCTTGGAACCAAACTGAGGACGTGCCAGCATGAATATAACCATAACCAGCGCAGCTGTCACCAGCCAGAACTTTACGTCAGGTCTGTATTTCGAAACATTCGACATCAGATGTGCCATCAGTTCCGGGTCTCCGTACTGACGTAACTTTTTCCTTCTCCTATAATTGGTATATATATAAAATACTACCAAAAAAGGAATTATCAATAAAAAATACAAATATATCGGTTCTCCAAATCTAAACATGGCAAAACATTTTTAAGGTATTTTCTTCAAAACCGTATTACGTAAAATCAGCTCAAGCAGGATACACAAGAACGCCACGAGAGCAAAAATCTCGTATTCCTCTTCCCTTTTGCTGAATTCCTTCACATTAAGTTTTGTTTTTTCCAACTTATCTATCTCCTGATAAACTTCCTTCAGTTTGGAATTGCTAGTAGCCCTGAAATAATTACCGTTAGTTTCGGCTGCAATCTGCGTCAAGGTCTGTTCATCTATTTCTACAGGTGTCTGAATATATTGCACACCGGCATATGTCTGCATAGGATAAGGAGCTGTACCGTTGGTTCCTACACCTATCGTATATACTCTCACTCCAAACTGTTTGGCTATCTCTGCAGCAGTAAGAGGAGAAAGTTCACCGCGGTTGTTCACACCGTCCGTCAACAATATCACGACTTTTGATTTTGCCTTGCTGTCTTTCAATCTTGTAACAGCATTCGCCAGCCCCATACCGATAGCAGTACCGTCTTCTATCATTCCGCGATAAATCATTTCGCAACTTACGCTCTGAAACAAATTAAGCAGAACTCCATGGTCAACAGTAAGAGGACACTGCGTAAAAGCCTCACCCGCAAATATCGTAAGACCGATATTGTCATTAGGTCTTCCGTTGATAAATTCGGCAGCCACCTGTTTTGCAGCCTCCAGTCTGTTAGGCTTCAAATCCTCAGCCAGCATACTTGTAGAAATATCCACAGCCAGCATGATGTCAATACCTTCAATCTCTGTGTTCTGCCAATTATCAGTAGTTTGCGGTCTTGCAAGCACCAGCACTATCATTACAAACGTACACAGCCTGAGCAGAAAAGGAGCATGAATCAAATAGACCTTCCAGCTTTTCGGCGCATTCTGATACATTCGTGTGGTAGATACCTGAAGAGTAGCCTCTGTCCGTTTCCTGCGCATCACATACCATACTATGTACGGTATAAGCAAAATCAGTAAAAACAGATATTCAATATTAGCAAAAATCATATCTTCATTCATTTATACGTTAAAAGAAGAGATCTATAATGCATTTCACACCTACATACAAAGCAACTACCGCAATAACACCAGTCAGTCCTATGCTGCACATCAATGCTATACGGCCTTGTTTTGAACGTTTCTCTTCCACTTTTATTTCCGTAGGCTCTTTTTTCGCATTAGGATCTTCTTCCAGCTTGGTTTCATTGATAAAATCCACTGCATTTACCAGGTTCATATCATTCTCGTTCATCATCGGTGCATGTTTGGCAAACTTCACCAAGTCAGCTGTTTCGAAAAGATATTTCAAGTCTTTGAGCGATTCCTTATCCCTTACCTGCAACAGATTTTCAATTATTTCGGACGATGTCATCTCCATTGCATTAAAGCCAAAACGTTCCATTATGTAAGTACGTATCACGTCAGTAAGCTCTGTGTAATACTGTTTAGGATCCTCCCTTTGCACATTTTTGTTAGCCTTGATTTCCTCGATATGCTTCATGGCTTCCTGATGAGGAGGCAATTTCGGTTCAATCTTTATAATCTTTATTATAGGTTTGTTGTCTCTATATCTTATAATAAAGAATACACATGCCAATCCGAACAGCAACATCAGGATAAAGGCATATACCATTGTATCTATATCCTCCCATTGGATAGGAACTTCCACAACAGTTTTCGGTCCGAAGAACTGATCAGGATGCAAAGTATCCACCGGTATAGAATAGACTTTGAGAGCTAAAGATTCAGAACGATATTTTTCATCGTCAACCATAACCTCCAATGGAGGAAGATAATACAAAGCCGAGTCAAAGGAAGTAATAGTATATTCCTGAGTGATAACCCACCTTTTGTCGTCATTCAACTTCTGTGTGTCAGGCTTGGCTATGTCAAGTACTTCCACTCCCCTCACCAACGTATCTTTTATCACAGGCAGGCGTAATTTTTTATCAGCATCCATACTTACTTCCAGATGCACCTTAGTCTGTTCGCCCACCAGCAGCTGCAATGAATCAATGCTGGCCCTTACAGTAACCTGTTGTGCGCTTGCCTGCGAACCGAACAAGGTAAAAGCGGCAAAACACAATGAGCCGAGCATCATTTTTCCATAATTAAACAATATCTTCTTCATCTGATTATCAGTTTCTTTTAGCAAACAAATTCAGCAATGCCCTGACATAATCCTGGTCTGTACGTACAGATACAGAATCCACATTACACAGATTAAACGTATCGTTAAGTTTCTTCTGACGTTCCACCCACCAGTCATGATGAGTTTTTCTCAACGACTTAGACGAAGTGTCAATCCATTCCTCATGCCCCGTTTCGGCATCACGCACAAGCATCAGACCTACGTCAGGCAGTTCCTCCATACGTTTGTCATACACTTGCACAGCCACCACGTCATGCTTTCTGTTTGCCACGGTCAATGCATTCTTGAAATCATTGTCATCAATAAAATCGCTCAACATGAACGCCGTACAACGCTTTTTCAATACATTCGTAAGATATTCAATTGCGCATTGCAGATTTGTGCGCGAACTTTCCGGCTTAAAGTCCAGCAGCTCGCGTATGATATACAGAATATGTTTACGTCCTTTTTTAGGCGGTATAAACTTTTCTATTCTGTCAGAAAAGAATATAACACCGATTTTATCGTTATTCTGGATAGCGGAGAAAGCTATTGTAGCAGCAATCTCCGTCACCATATCCTTTTTCATCTGCTTCGACGTACCGAAATCAAGACTGTTCGATACATCCACAAGCAGCATCACTGTCAGTTCGCGTTCCTCTTCGAATACCTTTACGAATGGCTTGTCAAAGCGTGCTGTTACATTCCAGTCGATGTCACGCACATCATCGCCATACTGATACTCTCTCACTTCGGAGAAAGCCATACCCCTACCCTTGAAGGCAGAATGATACTGTCCGGCAAATATATTGCTTGACAGTCCTCGGGTCTTAATTTCTATCTGGCGTACACGCTTTAATAATTCAGTAGTTTCCATTCTTCAAAAAAGGTTTCTTTCTAATTAAGGCACTTCAACCTTATTAAGTATCTTGCTTACTATTTCGTCCGAAGTAACGTTTGTAGCTTCAGCCTCGTATGTCAGACCGATACGGTGGCGCAATACATCGTGAGCCACTGCACGAACATCTTCAGGAATAACATAACCTCTACGCTTGATAAACGCATAGCTGCGTGCAGCAAGAGCCAGGTTGATGGAAGCACGAGGAGATCCTCCGAAACCGATAAGGCTCTTGAGTTCCTTCAAATCATATTTTTCAGGATAACGGGTTGCAAAAACGATATCGGCAATATACTGTTCAATCTTTTCATCCAGATAAACCTGCCTTACGACTTTGCGGGCTTCCATTATATCCTCAGCTTTAAGAAGAGGCTTGATTTCCACTTTCTCGCCCGAGATATTCTGACGGATAATCTTCTTTTCCTCTTCAAGTTTAGGATAATCTATGATAACCTTCAGCATGAAACGGTCCACCTGTGCTTCAGGCAACGGATAAGTACCTTCCTGCTCGATTGGGTTCTGAGTAGCCATAACCAGGAAAGGTTCCGGCAAGCGGAATGTTTCCTTACTCAATGTCACCTGACGTTCCTGCATAGCTTCAAGCAAAGCACTCTGTACTTTTGCAGGAGCACGGTTAATTTCATCGGCCAATACGAAGTTGGCAAAGATAGGTCCCTTTTTAGCGATGAACTGTTCGTCCTTCTGACTATAAATCATTGTACCGATAACGTCGGCAGGCAACAAGTCAGGAGTAAACTGGATACGACTGTATTTAGAATCAATAAGCGATGCCATAGTCTTGATAGCCAATGTCTTTGCCAAACCGGGCACACCTTCCAACAATATATGTCCGTCAGCCAACAATCCTATCAGCAATGATTCAACCAAATGTTTTTGTCCCACGATAACCTGATCCATACCTGTCGTCAGGTTTGTCACGAACGCACTCTGGCGTTCAATCAATTCGTTCAATGCACGAATATCAATAGCTTCAGCCATAATTTCTTGTTTATTTTATTAATTTCATTCTCTATATTTTACACACCAATCAAGGTCAATCCCTTTTTAGTGCACCCAAAATTACGTTTTTAAGTTAACAGCCACAACTAATATTTATTAAAAAATCATACAGATGTATCTATTTAAGTCTTTTTTATCTTATTCTGCCGAATTTAAAATCAAATCGTAAATATAAAACAAAAGAACAGCATCATGATGGATACTTTCCAACTGATACTGTTCCACTCAATTGTTATATTCTCTGATTAATCCGCAGGAGTAAGTTTTGGTATCCGCAATGTAGTACCGATAGGCACATTATTCGGATCATCTATCACATCCTTATTATACATTACGATATAAGGCCACAGTTTTCTGTTTCTGAAATATTTGTATGCTACTTTCGACAACGTACTTCCCTTCACAATGGTTACAGTGTCCAAAGTCCCGCTTATTTTATAAACCACCTCATCCGACAGATATTTTATTTCCGACACATCATCTGTGGCAACACCGATAATCGAGTCAATAGCTTTCTTATGCACAACTACTGTATCTTCGGCATTATTTTCTTCAGCAGTTTCAATGCTGTCAGACATTTCTGTATCCACAGAATCAACAGGAGCCACAGAAACAGGCTTTTCTTCATACTGCTTCAAGTCATTACTACGTTCCACAGAGTCATTGCTCCTTCCTGCAAACACACCCCACATCACACCTACACCAATAACAACACCCGCCAGAAGTACCGCAGCAAACATATACCATGACATAAACCATCTACGTTGTTTACCTTCTGTATTCTCCGTAGGAATTTCCTCCTTTTCTTCACATGGTTCCGGTGCCTCAGGCGCAACATTTAAAGGAATATTCTCTGCATCCGGGTCTGCCACATTAGCAATATCCGACTGTTCCGAAGCCACATCCGGTTCCGGCTCACTTGGCGTCACCACCTCACCGACTTCAGAAGATTCATTTTCATCAATATCATCAAAATGAACACCTTTATTCAATTCTACAGGCTGAAAATGAGAAAACGGTTTGTTTACAGCTTCCTTCAACGCAGCATCAGGAATAAAAACCACCTTACCCTCATTGTCTGCTTCCGTTATCAGTTTAAAGGTCCCCAAACCCTTAATCTTCACATACTTGTCTCTTTTCAGTCCCTCTTCAATCAAGGCAAAAAAGCTACAGACAAATACATCCGCATCTGACTGTTCCATATTCATTTTTGCAGCGAGTAAAGCCGCAAGATTTTCAATCGTAAGTTTGTCTTCCATTGATTACCCGTTTAGCACCGAATTGATTCTTTCTTTCAACAATGATGAAGGTCTGAAACCCACAAGAAGTTTTGGCGGGAACAATATCCGTTTGCCTGTAGATGCATTGACTTCAATTTTTTCCATCTTCTTCTTTGTCTCAAAAACGCCGAATCCCTGAATAGTCACATCCTTACCTTCCTGCAAATTAGAAGAAACGATGTCTGCCACAGACGACATCAGTTTTGAAATCCTTTTATCATCAATCCCCGTCTTTGCAGACAACGCATCTATAAACTCCTTCTCATTCATTCCGCAATCCTCCCATACAGGTCGAAATCATCGGCATCTTCTATCAGGACATTATAGAAATGGCCTTCCTTCAATCTCTTGCCATCGTCTTTAATAAGAACCTCTGGATCTACCTCCGGAGAATCAAACTCTGTTCTTCCCACATAGTAGTCACCTTCTTTTCTGTCGATTATAACCTTGAAAGTCTTTCCTATTTTCTGATGACTCAACTCTCCGGAAATCTCCTGCTGTAACGCCATCAGCTCATCCAGACGTTTCTGTTTTACCTCCTGCGGTATATCATCATCATAATTTTCAGCCGAGAAAGTACCCTCCTCCTCAGAGTAGGCAAAAGCTCCCATACGGTCAAACTTGGCAACCTTAACGAATTCTTTCAACTGTTCGAAGTCATCTTCAGTTTCTCCGGGATGTCCCACCATAAGAGTAGTACGCAAGTGTATTCCCGGCACTTCTTTACGGAACTCCTCAATCAGTCTGTAAGTTTCCTCTTTTGTCACGTGTCTTCTCATTCGCGACAACATATTGTCACTGATATGCTGCAAAGCAATGTCCATATACTTGCAAACATTATCATTCTCCCTCATTACGCGGAACAACTCTCTTGGGAATTTTGCAGGATATGCATAATGCAGACGTATCCATTCCACCCCAGGAATTTTTGCCATTCTGTCAATCAGTTCCGGCAACATCTGCTTCTTGTAAAGATCAACACCATAATAAGTAAGTTCCTGAGCTATAACCTGAAATTCCTTGACACCTTCCGATACGAGCAATTTCACCTCGTCCAGAATTTCTTCCATCGGTCTTGACACGTGCCTTCCTGTTATTATAGGTATGGCGCAATACGAACACTTTCTGTCACAACCTTCGGAAATTTTCAGATAAGCATAATGTTTAGGAGTAGTAAGATGTCTTTCTATTGCAAATTCCGAATGATAAGCCTTGCCCAAATCCTCAAGCAACTCATTCCAGTTGAATTTACCATAAAATTTATCCACCTGCGGAATTTCCACTTTCAGTTCGCTAAGATAACGTTCAGACAAGCATCCCATTACATAAAGCTTTTTGAGTTTTCCCTCTTCCTTTGCCTGGCAAAACTCCAGAATCATATTAATGGACTCCTCTTTCGCGTCACCGATAAATCCGCAAGTATTAATCACCGCTATCTCCCCATGTGGCTTCTCCGCATCATGTGTCACCTTGTAACCGTTAGCTTCAAGCTGACGCATCAGTTTTTCAGAGTCCACCAGGTTCTTGGAACATCCAAGAGTAATTATATCAATAGTATTTTTTCTCATTTATTTTCCTTCAGAGCCAAACAACGAATCAACAAACTCACGGCGACGGAACACCTGCAAGTCCTCAATACCTTCACCAAGACCTATATATTTCACAGGGATCTTAAACTGGTCAGATATACCAATCACCACACCACCTTTGGCAGTACCGTCAAGTTTGGTTATAGCCATCGCATTAACCTCCGTAGCCAAAGTAAACTGTTTAGCCTGTTCAAAAGCATTTTGTCCTGTAGAACCGTCAAGTACCAGCAACACCTCGTGAGGAGCATCAGGCACAACCTTCTTCATCACGTTCTTAATCTTGGTAAGCTCGTTCATCAGTCCCACCTTGTTATGCAGACGTCCTGCAGTATCAATAATCACTACGTCAGCATTATTAGCCACAGCAGAACTCAAAGTATCAAAAGCCACCGATGCAGGATCGGCTCCCATTTTCTGTTTCACCACAGGCACACCTACACGTTCGCCCCAAATATCCAGCTGTTCAACAGCAGCAGCACGGAAGGTATCGGCAGCACCCAGATACACAGTATTTCCAGCTTTTTTAAATTGATATGCCAGTTTTCCGATGGTTGTAGTCTTACCTACTCCGTTCACTCCCACCACCATTATCACGTATGGTTTCTTTCCTGCAGGCAGAGTAAAGTCCTCAGCATCCACCGTATTGTTTTCAGTAAGCAGAGCCGCAATTTCCTCCCTAAGAATATTGTTAAGTTCCTGGGTATTTACGTACTTATCCTTTGCCACCCTTGTTTCTATACGTTTAATGATGTTCAAGGTAGTCTCCACACCCACATCCGAAGTTACCAACACTTCTTCAAGGTTGTCCAATACTTCATCGTCCACCTTTGATTTTCCGGCAACAGCCCTTGCTATTTTTCCGAAAACACTTTCTTTAGTTTTAGACAATCCCTTGTCCAGAGTTTCCTTCTTTTCTTTAGAGAAAAAGCTAAAAATTCCCATACTTATACAATTATCTATTTATGACACAAAGATATAACTAATTTCTTAGATATAAAAAAAGTTCCCGCCGTTTATTATTGGCGGGAACTTTCAAAATATCATTTAATAGCTGTAATGCTACAATTATTTCTTAAAGAAGTCCTGAACTTTTTCGTTTGGAACCATCTGTTCGTCAAAGATGTAAGCACCAGTCTTAGGTGACTTAACCATTTTGATAACCTTAGTATAAGAACGTCCTTCTTTACCTGTCTGAAGGGTTGCGACTGTTTTCTTTGCCATGGTTTACTCTTATTATTTAATTTCTTTATGTACTGTTACTCTCTTCAAGATTGGGTTATATTTCTTAAGCTCCAATCTTTCAGTTGTATTCTTTCTATTCTTTGTAGTGATATAGCGAGAAGTTCCCGGCAAACCACTTTCCTTCATTTCTGTGCACTCAAGGATTACCTGTACTCTGTTACCTTTAGCTTTCTTAGCCATAGTCTTTCTCTCCTTTTAATTAACCAATAATTTTGATACTCTTCCAATCGCAGTAACCGTTAGCTACAGCTTCGTTCAATGCAGCGTCCAGTCCTTTCTTGTTAATAACTCTCAAGCCGTTAGCGCAGATGTTCAGGCTAATCCAGCAATCTTGTTCTACATAGTAGAATTTCTTTGTAAACAAGTTCACATCAAAAGTTCTTTTAGTTCTTCTCTTTGAGTGTGAAACGTTGTTGCCAATCATGGCTTTCTTTCCGGTAATTTGACAAATTTTTGACATTTCTATCTAGTTTTTATAGTTTCAATTCGTTCATTCTTTAAAACGGAGTGCAAAGTAAGCGTTTTTATTTCAAACATGCAAACTTTTAAGTAATAAATTCTACTTTTCCTCGTTATTTTCTTGATTTTGACACAATTCACGCAATAAATACAGTGCTTTTATGCTTGCATTATGCACATTTTGCTCTCTTCCATTGTCTTCGCAGATTTTTTCTGTTATCACATTATCCTTGTTGCCTGCAGCAATCCAGACAGTACCAATCGGTTTGTCAGGAGTACCGCCTGTAGGTCCTGCAATACCGGATGTAGCTACAGCAAAATCAGCATTGAAAGCCTTCATTGCTCCCTTCACCATTTCCACTACTGTTTCCTCGCTCACCGCGCCGAACTGTTCCAGAGTTTCGGCACTCACCCCAAGCAAATTCTGTTTTGCCTCGTTCGAGTAAGCCACGATTCCACCTTTATAGAATTTTGAACTTCCAGGAATAGCAGTAAGAATAGCAGCTATATTACCGGCTGTACAGCTTTCTGCAGTTGCAAGCGAAAATTCCTCTCTCCAGAAAATCTCGCTTATATCTCGACTTAACATTTTACCTTCTACTGACATAATCTCTTTATATTTTATATTGTTCTATTTAATTGTCACTCTCGAATAAGCCGGCTTGTCTATGCTGCAGAAATCCTTATCCAAGAATTTATAGTATCCTGTAATCGCAATCATGGCAGCATTATCCGTAGTATAGCCGAATTTCGGAATATAGATATTCCATCCATATTTTGCAGCATGTTCGCGGAAAGCATTTCTCAATCCGTTGTTGGCCGAAACTCCACCAGCCACAGCCACCTCGTTTATGCTCGTATCCTTCACAGCCTTACGAAGCTTGTCCATAAGAATATCCACGATAGTTTTTTCCAGTGATGCGGCCAGATCCTCTTTATGATGTTCTATAAAGTCAGGATCATCCTTCAGCCATTCCCTCAACGAATACAGGAAAGAAGTCTTCAGTCCGCTGAAGCTATAATCATATCCCGGGATATGCGGCTTGCTGAAAGTATATGCCGAAGCATTACCCTGTCTAGCCAGTCTGTCTATTATCGGGCCACCCGGATATCCTAATCCCATAACCTTCGAACATTTGTCAATAGCCTCGCCTGCAGCATCGTCAATAGTCTGCCCCAGAACCTCCATATCATTGTATGCATTCACACGTATAATCTGCGAATTACCACCCGAAACGAGCAGACACAGGAAAGGATACTTAGGCTGATTATTATCCTCGCCGGACTCCTTTATAAAATGTGCCAGCACATGTCCCTGCAAGTGATTGACCTCCACCATCGGAATGTCAAGCGATCTGGCAAGCCCCTTAGCGAAAGACACACCCACCAACAGCGACCCCATAAGTCCTGGTCCGCGGGTGAAAGCCACCGCACTCAAATCCTCCTTCTGCACTCCTGCCCTTTTCAGTGCCTCATGCACCACAGGCACTATGTTCTGCTGATGAGCTCTCGAAGCAAGTTCAGGCACCACGCCACCATACGCTTCATGCACAGCCTGGCTGGCAATCACACTCGACAGCAACACACCGTCACGTATCACGGCAGCCGAAGTATCGTCACACGACGACTCTATACCTAATATAACGACATTATCCATTGTAATCTATAATAATAAAGTTTGAAATCAATAAGTAAGTATCTCCAATCCGTTTTCCGTCATAAGGAAAGTATGTTCCCACTGTGCCGAAGGAAGTTCATCCTCAGTAACTACAGTCCAGTCATCCTCCTCATCCACAAATACTTCATACGTACCCATATTAATCATCGGCTCAATGGTAAACACCATTCCCGGCACCAGCAACATTCCCGTACCTTTTTTACCGAAATGCTCCACGTCCGGTTCCTCGTGGAATTCCAGTCCCACACCGTGTCCGCACAGATCCCTTACCACCGAGAAACCGTTCTTCTTGGCATGCTTCTCAATAGCGTTACCAATGTCACCCACGAAACCGAAAGGAGTAGCAGCCTGCATACCAATCTCCAGACACTCCTTTGCCACCCTCACAAGCTTCTCCTTTTCAGGCGAAGTTTTACCTATTATAAACATACGCGAAGCATCAGAGTAATATCCGTCGAGAATAGTCGATACATCCACATTGATAATATCTCCCTCCTCCAATATCTCATCTTCCGACGGAATACCGTGACACACCACCTCATTTATAGAAGTACATACACTTTTCGGAAATCCCTCATAATTGAGCGGTGCAGGTATGGCTCCATGCGACACCGTAAAGTCATACACCATCTTGTCAATCTCAGCCGTACTCATGCCGGCCTTGATTTCACTTGCCACCAAATCAAGCACAGCAGTATTTATCACACCGCTGCGTCTTATTCCCTCAATCTGTTCAGGAGTTTTTATAAGTTTTCTTGAAGGGACCAGATGTCCTTTATTCTGAAAATACAGTACCTTCTTGTCCAGTTCAGTAAGTTCTGCCCCTTTAGGCACTCTCCAGTTTATTTTGTTTCTCACCATATAATTCAATATTGAAATGATATGCAAAGTTAGTAAAAATCGAATTAGACCGGAAACCATTGTGTAATACTTTTCCCCTATACATTTAAAAAACATTAAAAACCCACTCATTCAGCAATAAAAAAGTCTCAATAATTTTTATTAATAATTATTAAGAGTATATTTGTAATCAAAGGCAAGACCTTACTATCTAATAACAAATTAAACAAAACAAGAATGGACAAGTATCAAATCGGCGCAAATGCCGGTATTGTCTGGAACAAACTGAAAGACAATGCACATTGGGATTACAAACAGCTGAAGGCAGCAACAGGTTTAACAGACAGAGATTTAAATGCTGCAATTGGCTGGCTGGCCAGAGAAGACAAGATTGATTTTGACATCAGCGATCAGCATGACACATTATTTCTGAACGTAAATGTTTACATTGGATGATATAACACTACTGTAGCAAGCTTAATTCCATGCCCCGTACAAAAGTTCGTACGGGGCTTTTTTTGTTTTAGCCTCAAATTTAGTACCTTTGCATCAGCATTATAACAAAACACCAAATAACATTTTATGAAATACAAAATCATCGTTTTAGACCTTGACGGTACACTCACCAACACAAAAAAAGAAATAACCCCTCACACACTTGAAGTCCTGCTTCGCGCCCAGGAGAAAGGAATCAAGATAGTACTTGCCTCAGGACGCCCCACCTACGGCATAGCACCTCTGGCAGAAAAACTTCAACTGTCAAAATACGAAGGTTATATTCTGGCATACAACGGCGGCGAAATAATCGACTGGAAAACAGGCGAACTCATGTATAAGAATCTTCTCGACCACGATGTCCTCCCCTATCTTTACCAGTGCGCCAAAGACAACAATTTCGCAATTGTGACATACGATGGCGAGTACGTCCTCACCGAACATCCCGACGATGAATATGTCCTGAAGGAAGCCATCCTCAATGTAATGAAGATAAAGAAGGTTGACAACTTCCTGGAGGCCGTAAAACACCCGATAGCAAAATGCCTTATCGTTGGCGAACCGACCCGCCTTGCCGAACTTGAAAAAGAGATGTACGAACATCTTAAAGACCGCATGGGAGTATTCCGTTCCGAGCCATATTTCCTCGAACTCGTTCCTAAAGGAATAGACAAGGCACAGTCACTTGCCGTACTGCTGAAAGAACTCGGCATGACTAAAGACGAGATGATAGCCATAGGCGACGGTTTCAACGACCTGTCAATGATTAAATACGCAGGCATGGGTGTAGCCATGGGCAATGCACAGCAGGTAGTGAAAGACAATGCAGACTTCATCACACTCACCAATGAAGAAGACGGTGCCGCATATGCCATTGAAAAATTCATGAGTGAAGAATAATATTCACAACCCCTATTATAACACATGAGCCGGTCATTCGCTTTTTACGAATAGCCGGCTCATGTCAGTATTACCAATATTCATTTATCCCACAATAGAATACCCCGCTTCCTGCAAGGCACTTCTTATCAGCTCGATATGCTCTGCATTACGTGTCTCCATCACAAGACGCAGGAAACATGCAGTAACATTGCTTGTATTGTTGTTTCTCTCATGAAGCACGGAAATGATATTTCCTCCAAGATTTGCAATAATTTCCGCCACTCCCTTCAGTTCACCCGGTTTGTCGTGCAAGTCAAGTGTCACGGTATAAGTACGTCCAGACATATCCAGACCCCTGTTGATTACACGGCTCAGGATAGTAACATCAATATTTCCTCCCGACACCACACAAATGGTTTTCTTTCCAGCCACAGGCACCTTGTTAAACATCGCAGCCGCCACAGCCACAGCTCCCGCCCCTTCGGCGATAAGTTTCTGCTGCTCCATTAATGCAAGAATGGCAGCGCAAATCTCATCCTCAGTCACAGTCACTATACCGTCAACATACTTGCTGCAGATCTCAAACGTATGTTCTCCCGGTTCCTTCACCGCTATACCGTCAGCCACAGTCGAAACAGAAGGCAGACACTCACGATGCGCCTTTTCTATAGAGCGCAGCATACTTGCCGCCCCCTGAGCCTGTACACCGTAAACCTTTACATCCGGCTTCAAAGATTTCAAAGCATACGCCACACCCGAAATAAGACCTCCACCGCCAATAGGAACAATCACAGCCTCCACATCAGGCAACTGGTTCAGCAGTTCCAGACCGATAGTACCCTGCCCGGCTATCACATACTCATCGTCAAACGGATGAATAAACGTATATCCCTTCTCTTCCTTCAGTTCAAGAGCCTTCTGATAAGCGTCATCATACACTCCCGGCACAAGACAAACCTTCGCGCCATATCTCTTCGTAGCCTCAACCTTTGATATCGGAGCTCCTGCAGGCAGACATATCAGCGAGTCTATACCATTCTTAGTAGCACCCAGAGCAACACCCTGAGCATGGTTTCCCGCCGAACATGCTATCACCCCCTTCTTCTTCTCCTCTTCAGTCAGACAAGCTATTTTATAGCAAGCACCCCTCAGTTTGAAAGAACCAGTATATTGCAGATTTTCCGGTTTAAGATATATCTGGCTTTCCGGATTTATCTGAGGTGCATATATAAGATCTGTTCTTCTTATTATATCCTTTAGAGCAAACGAAGCCCTGTAAATACTGTCTAATGTTATCATAAGAACTATTTTTTTAATCTTTTGTCTAGTTTATTACTTTTTACCTATCACTTTATCATTTCGGGCGCAAAAATACTTCTTTTTATCATACAATTGTCATGACCGATATTTTTTTCTTCACCGTATAGGGGTTTTTCCATATATCTGCGTTATACCGATAGACTACTTTAATCATTTAAAGTTAGTTTTTTCATACATTCTCTACTTAAAAATAAGCCGGTTATTCGGATTTTCCGAATGACCGGCTTTACTTTTATACTATCTCCCATAAACCAGACTTATTTGACCCTTTTCTCTTGATAAGATTCTTCCTTTTCATTTCTGCAATAATCCTTTCACACTGCCTCAACGACAGTCCCAATGAGTCTGCCATATCCCTAACCGTAGCATTAGGTGAATTAGCAATTATAGCCAATATGTTCCGCTCGTTTATACCGACATTTATACCGTCGTTTATACCGACATTTATACCGACATCTACTACATTCTCAATCTTATGAGCTTTCAAAGCATTTAATATTTCATTCAGCATAAAATCTATAAAAGGACAGCTATTAGCTACCCGTGAGCTTTCAGTAATAGCATCATAATAAGCTTGTTGATTTGCATATACCATATTCTCTACAGGTAGATGTTCAAATAACGGATGCAACCTGCCCAAAATAAGAGACTGCCACAACCTACCCATACACCCATTACCATCACTAAACGGATGAATAAACTCAAATTCATAATGAAACACACATGAACGTATCAACAAATGATCTGTTGATTCAGTAAGCCATTCAAACAAATCATTAACAAGCATTGGCACCCTATCAGCCGGCGGTGCCATGTGTACACATCCTTTTTCGCTGAAAACACCTACACCTCCTGCTCTAAATCTGCCCGCATCCCCTGTTAACGCCTGCATCATCACCCCATGAGCTTTAAGTAAGTCCTCTACAGAAAAAGGATTTAGCGTAGGATATAATTCGTATGTTGCTATCGCATTCTTAACTTCCTGAATTTCTTTAAGTGGAGCCACAACATTCTTCCCGTTTATTATATCACGAACCTGATTCTCTGTCAGATTATTACCTTCAATAGCCAATGAACTGTGAATTGTTTTTATACGATTGGCTTTCCGTAAACGGAGACTATCCGACTGCTCCATACGTATAGCATATCGTTCTATAGTTGAGGATATCTCAGCAATCAGATTAATGGCCTTTGAAGAAACGGTAAACGGTGGTATATACATAATCTACATTATTTACAGTGATGTTCAAATTATAATGTCTTACTTAAAAAACACATATTATTCCTACAAATGTAGTAAAATAAAAACACTTTATCACGTTACACTGTAACTAATATCCAACTTTAAGACCTAATCAATATTTGAATACAATCCCTCTCCTGCACCATACACCGTTTCATGATAGACAACCCTCGCAATGAGATATACAGACACTTATCAGAAAAAGACAGAAACAAGTAGCATACCAGTAGTAATAGCCACCCCCGTAGCCACCAGTCCCGGCATCATGAACGAATGGTTCAACACATACTTTCCGATGCCCGTGGTACCGGTACGGTCAAAGTTTATGGCAGCCACTACAGTAGGATAGTTCGGAATAAAGAAATATCCGTTTACGGCAGGGAACATTGCAATAAGAAGATACGGCGAGATGCCCAACGCCAAACCTAACGGAACAATAGCACGCACAGTAGCCGCCTGACTGTAAAGAAGAATAGACATGACAAACAAAGCCAGCCCAAACAGCCATGGCATACTCTGAACAATACTTTCAATAGAGCCGGTAAGCTGTTCGATGTTACCTTTAATAAAAGTTCACCCATCCAGGCAATACCGAAGATAGCAATCACCGCCTGCATACCTGCAGGGAAAACACTACCTTTTACAGCCTCGATACCATCAATACGCAAAAAGAGCAGAATCAGTGCAGCTGCACTCAGCATCAGGATTTCGATGATAGCCGGCATATCCATCATCACCGCCTTTCCTTCTACCATGAACGTAGGACGCATCTCGCTGATAGAGCCGAAAAGCACAATCAGCAAAGTGGCCATCAAGAATATGATAACAGACCATTTAGCCTTATTCGCATTAGCCACATCAGCCGTCTTAACGCTATCATCACCGATAAGGCCCTCTTTCACCCTACGTTGGTACTCAGGATCATCCAGCAGTTCCTTACCAACTTTCATCGAGCAGAACGCCCCTACCAGTACACCAACCAGAGTAGCCGGCACCGTAATAACCATAATGTCAAAAAGCGTCACACCAGGCAAAAGTCCCAACAATGCCACCGTAGCCGCCGAAATAGGACTGGCAGTAATGGCCTGCTGCGAAGCTATGATAGCTATACCCAACGGACGTTCCGGACGAATCTTGGTCTCACGCGCCACTTCTGCTATTACAGGAAGAACAGAATAAGCCACATGCCCTGTCCCGGCAATGAAAGTAAAGAGATAAGTCACAATCGGACTCAAGATAGTGACATGCGAAGGATTTTTACGCAGAACCTTCTCGGCCAACTTTACCATATAGTCCAGCCCACCGGCTGCCTGCATACACGATGCCGCAGAAATAACCGCCACAATCATCAGCATTACGTCAATGGGAGGAGCCGTAGGCTGAAGACCAAACACAAATATCAGAAAGGCCAGACCTATACCACCCATCACTCCCAAGCCGATACCTCCCAGCCTGGCTCCAATAATTATTGCAATCAAAACAATCAGTAACTGTAATAACATATAAGTTTATTTAATCAAGTTTAGCAAGTGAAAAACAGTAAACAAGGTATTTTAATCAATCGATTATGACTGTGCCCAAAATAGACAAAGAATTTCGTTTTTGCAATATATTTAATACCACTATCCTGAAAAATATTTTTTCATCGCATAGGGGTTTTGGCATAAACCTGCGTTATACCAGTGAAAGAGACAAAGAAATGAAGATAAATTAAATAACGAACCAACTAAACTTCGATTTCAAAATATACAGACTACTTCAATTTTTTTTCATAATAATTACATGTAAAAATCACTTATAGAAGTAGAGTATTATTCATATACAAGCAATCCAAATCAAGTTTTCAATAAGTTTTAAGATTATGCTTTTTGTTGCGAATAATATTAAAGAAGCCACCCGTATTCGGATGGCTATTTTTGCAACACTGTAGATTACCTTATGCCAGATTCATTATTATTTTTTTTGAGAGGGACCATTCTGCAAAGATAATTATAACCAGCTTAATGAAGTTGCACCATTCACAACATGATCATACGTTTCAAGCATCATATCATAACTAATAAAAGAGAAAAGTTCTTTTGCTTTATAATATATCTCCAAATCTATAGTCTGTTCAAATTTCTTCCTATGCTTCTCTGGAGCTACGATAAAAAAGCGAGTCCTAAAATTATGCATTTGCATACAGCGTTTAAATGCTCCTTCTAAAGTACCGATGCTATCTACGACCTCAAATGCATATTGAGGGAATGAGAGTTTTCGGTCACTCATCCAAAGAACATCTACCAACTTCGCTTCTTTAACAATTTCAGGATACGAGAATTCAGGCAGTTGCCTCAAAGTTGCTATGTCACATAAATGAGTGTTATCCCTATAAAGCATCGATGGATCAGCTGTATAGGTTTTAAACTTCTGTACATTACCAAGTTCAAGACATATTCCCTCCATAAAAGAGTGTGCCCGAACTTTATCCGTCATTTTAGGGACTTTTTCCTCTTGATAACCATTTACAGCATAGATACTTAATCCTATTTTTTTAAAACGTGAACCTTGCCTTAATTCTCTATATAAAACACCTCTTATACCTGCATCCCAAGTAGCAGATTGTTTTGCCGTCGGATAAAATTTCTCTATCTGGTCATATATTTGGCTAAGACTTGCAGAACCACCATTGGCAAGCATAACCTGTTCTATTGCATCAACTTTTGTCATATCTTAATAAATAACTACATCATAAATAGGATTTCTGTCTTCAATCTCTCCATGACTATTATATGTATAGGTATATGAGCAATTAAGAGGCTTAAAAATATTAATTGCGATATTTTCAGAAGAATGTTCCAAATATCCCTCTTCACGGTTATAATCAAATTCTGAAAGAGGAAGATCTATAGTCCTACCATTTTCTTGAATAAAATGAACTTTTTTAGCTTTCGTCATGATAAAAAGATCCATTTCTTCTTTTTCCTGTATAATATTATCACAGTGCAAACAAAGAGGTTCTCTTTCCACTTCATCCAAATACATTTGTAGCCCAAAACGATTCGAACGACTACAAAAAGAAATCATCAATTGATTTTTATTCATCGAACTAAAATCCATACCATTAGTTTTTCTACAATTACTACCTTTAACAGCAAAAATAATATTATTTGTTGAAAAACAATAACTCATTATAGGTTTTTAGTTTCATAGACTATTTCAACTTCTTAATATATGCTTCTTCCCTCTCTACAAAGTATCTCAATCATAAAGTAACTTTTCTCTTCGTTTGTCTCAATTACAACGGCACCGGAGCCATTTCTCCTTAACTCATCCTTTATCTTTGAGATACCAGTTTCTCAACATTTAGACAGCCAAAGTTCTTTTAATATTACTTTTTATCATAAATCCACGATTATCTCTTACTTTATAAATCAGAACAATCATCATTCTGGAAAGAAAAGTTAAGCCCACCAACACAAATACTTAACAAATCATCAACTAAAATCCATAATATCCTTAAATTCATAAAAACAAATTAACACTCACCCATCCCAAAAATCAAGAGAAAACGACAAGGAATTCCAACCAAAACGCCTTGACGTCTTAATTTGAATGTCAAAGCATTTTCAAAAGGCTTGCAAAACCTTTGAAAATCTATTGCAAAACAGGAAATTTCATTCTATTTCATCAACAGAAAAGAAGACGCACAAAGTATCATAATAACAATAGAAATACATTATTTAAAAACTATTATCACAACAACTACCAAAATTGCTTACACATAATACAATTTCAAGCACAATAAATACAATTTTACCAATTCACAAAACCGTATAAATACGTTTTTTCAGTTTCAATCGAACCATCACACACAAAACAGCCATTCACAGAAACCCATAATTACAATTTGTCAAAATGACAATTAACATACGTCAGAATATCAATTAACCATTATTATGTAGCCACGTAACAAATGTTACGGTTTGCCCGGCTTATTATCCTTACCTTTGCAGCAAACAATTAAAAAACTAAGCAATATGGATTTAAGAAAGAGAAATGTTGGAGATATAGTAGCCGAAAGATTTGCTACGGCGAGTGTGTTTTATAAGTTTGGAATAGATTTCTGCTGCCATGGTCAAGTTGCCTTGGATGAAGCGTGCAAGAAAGCCAATGTGGACGTAGATACTGTCATTAATGCCATAAATGATAACAACACCGTTTCGGAAGGTGGTATTCCGTTTGCCTCCTGGCCTATCGACCTGCTTATTGACTATGTACTAAAGATACATCACCGAGGAATCAGAAACAATGGTCCGGTACTTCTGGAACTGATAGAAAAAGTGAAGAAAGCACATGGAGAGAGACATCCGGAACTGAACGAGCTGTACGAACAGGTCAGCGTTTCGCTTGAAGATCTGGAAAACCATCTGCAGAAAGAAGAGAATGTACTGTTCCCATACCTGCTTGAACTTTTCGATGCGTCGGAAAGAAATATCAGTATTGAGCCTATGCACTGCGGATCAATAGCAAATCCTATAATGGTAATGAACATGGAACATGAGAATGAAGGTAACAGATATTTACACATAAAGGAGATTACCAAAAATTTTGAAGTTCCGCAGGACGGATGCAATACTTACCGCCTGATGATGACGGAACTGGAGAAGTTCGTGAATGCACTGTTCGAACATATACATATTGAAAACAATATCATGTTCCCGAAAAGCCTGGAACTTGAACAAAGAATGTTCTGACATTAGGAAATGTATTTTTAGAAAATGGGGATGCTTCGGCATCCCTTATTTTTTTGAAGACACAAATAAAAAAGCCCTTCAAATCTTCACGATTTAAAGGACTCCTTGTTCGTTTTTTCCGGCCAATGGATTCCCCAATCCAAAAAACCGTCAGTGTACGTACACCCTCAGGGATTCGAACCCTGGACCCACTGATTAAGAGTCAGTTGCTCTACCAACTGAGCTAAGAGTGCATCCACTAAATTATTGTCAAATTTCCCGAAAGAAGTACACCCTCAGGGATTCGAACCCTGGACCCACTGATTAAGAGTCAGTTGCTCTACCAACTGAGCTAAGAGTGCATCATTTTCGATTGCGGGTGCAAATGTATGACTTTTATTTTAATTTACAAAACATTTTAAAGACAATTTTATCCGTTTTTTATCCTTTTAAATACTATCTGGGGGCTTACAGACCGTTCAAGACACACATTATCAGATGGTTTACACCCTCTCGGAAAAAAGACGGAGCAACTCTTCTTTTAGTATGTCCCTGACCTCGTCCATAGGTATTTCGGAGCCCGTTTCCTTGAAAATAGAGGTGACGCCCTTATCTATAAAGCCACACGGATTGATATGACGGAAATAATCGAGATCGGTATTTACATTGAGCGCAAGACCGTGCATAGTGACAAAATGGCTGCTCCGGACTCCCATCGCACATATCTTTCTTTCGCGTGGTGTACCGGTGTCAAGCCATACTCCGGTTGCTCCCGCTACCCTGTCTGACACTATTCCGTAATGCGAGCAGGTACGGATAACGGCTTCTTCAAGCAGGTGAAGATAGTCTTTCAGTCCAAGATGGTAGTCCTCCAGACAGAGTATGGGATAACATACCAGCTGTCCTGGACCGTGATACGTGATGTCGCCTCCACGGTCGATACGGAACACTTCGGCTCCTATGCGCGAAAGCATCTCGTCGCTTATCAGCATGTTTTCCTGCTTGCCGTGTTTGCCTATTGTATATACGTGCGGGTGCGTACAGAAGATTATACGGTTCTCATACGGTTGTCCCTCGCTGCGGGCTTTTATTAAAGAATTGAACAATTCCGTCTGCCGTTCCCAGGCTTCGGAATAAGGGATGTGCTTCCAGTCTTCTATTTTCATGGTTATGGGTTTAGTTTAAAACAAAAATATAGGTTTTATCTTAATATTGCAAGATGTAGGGCATAAAGCATGCTGCAGATACAGCAAAAAACTATTAAAATGTAAGTATCAGTTTAACTCTTTCAAGAACTTTGTTTATATTTGTATTAAATAGAAATATCACAAAAACAGCTTATGAAAAAAAGAACGGTACTTAATACGACCTTGATGTGTGGGGCGCTTGCGTGTTTCTCATTACTGGGTTGCCAAAATACGGAAACAGCCAAGACTGCAAAAGTGTCAAGCATACAGGCGGATACTCTGGTTTCGCTGAAAGCCGGTGACGAAGCATCGCCAAAATGCAAGGTTTCCATAGACTATATGTATCTTGAGGCCGGAGACGAGAAGGATTCAATTTCTGCCATCATAAATTCCAAAATTCAGAGTATTGCGTTCGGCTATAAATATAGCAATATGGAGCCGAAAGAAGCCATTCCTGCTGTGGTGGGCAAATATACCCAGGACTACAGGGACAAACTCACCAAATTCTACGAGGCTGACGTTCATAACGGAGTAAAACCGGAGGATATCCCTGCATGGTATAACTATGAATATGAGATTACTTCGGAACTGTCGCTCAATAATGACAGTATATGGAATTTTTCCGTATCTACTTTCAAGGATACAGGCGGAGCTCATCCTAACACTACTATAAAATGGGCTAACCTGCTGGCAAAATCGGGTAAAGTGCTTACCAAGGAAGTGGTGTTCAGAAAAGACAAGGAGAAGGAAATCATCGGCCTGATACTGAAGCATCTTATTGACGAGGTGAACCAGAGACTGGAGACTGACACCATAACTTCGCTGGAAGGGCTGAAACAGAACGGCGCGTTGCTGGATGTGGAGCTTTATATTCCTGACAACTTCCTGCTGCTTGAGGACAGGGTTTCGTTTCTCTACAACAGATATGACATAGCTCCGTATTCTATGGGCGAATTCATCATCGACGTGCCATACGCTGAGATTGAAACGATGCTGAACAGAAAATAGCTCTTAATTTTTAATTCTTAATTATTAACTCAATAAATGGAGATTATACAGAAATATTTTCCGGAACTGACCGACACACAGAAGGAGCAGTTCATGGCTTTATACGATTTATATACCGACTGGAACAGCAAGATTAACGTGATTTCCAGAAAAGACATTACAAACCTGTACGAACACCATGTACTTCATTCGCTGGGTATCGCCAAGGTGATTAATTTCCGACCGGGCACTGAGATTATGGACTTGGGAACAGGTGGCGGTTTCCCTGGCATTCCGTTGGCCATCATGTTTCCGGACACTCATTTCCATCTGGTAGATAGCATCGGAAAAAAGGTGAAGGTGGCTACTGAAATAGCTTCTGCCATAGGACTGAAGAATGTCACTACACGTCACTGCAGGGCCGAGGAAGAGAAGCAGCTGTTCGATTTCGTTGTGAGCCGTGCCGTAATGCCGCTTACAGACCTTCTGAAAATAATCAGAAAGAATATCAAGAAGGAACAGAACAACGCTTTGCCTAACGGACTTATCTGCCTGAAGGGCGGTGAGCTTCAGAACGAGGTGCTGCCTGTGAAACATCAGACAGTGATGTATGATCTGAAAGATTATTTCGAAGAGGAATTCTTCGAGACCAAAAAGGTGGTTTACGTTACTATAAACAAATGATCTATGACTATAAAATGCTTTGAATTCAATATGTTTCCGGTAAACACGTATGTGCTTTCGGACGAAACTAACGAAGCGGTAATAATAGATGCCGGATGTTATTACGAGGAAGAGCAGGAGATGCTGAAGCAGTATATCGAGAGAAACGGACTCACTGTGAAACATCTGCTCAACACTCATCTGCATCTGGATCATATATTCGGAAATGCCTTTGTGAGCAGGACTTATGGCGTTATGCCTGAGGCTTCGGCTGACGATGAATTCCTGTTGCCTAAGACTAAGGATTATTGCCGCATGTTCGGGATAGCGATGAACGAGGATGTTCCTGCACTTGGAAAGCAGCTGGCCGACGGTGATGAGGTTCACTTCGGAAATACAACGCTGAAGGTGATAAAGGCTCCGGGACACTCGCCGGGAAGTCTTGTATATTATAACGAGAAGGATGGCTGTCTGTTCTGCGGCGATGTACTGTTCAGAGGGAGTATAGGAAGAACTGACCTTGACGGAGGCAACTACAAACAGTTGATAGACAGTATAAGCAACCGCCTGTTCACCCTGCCGGACGATACAAAAGTCTATACGGGACACAGCGAACCTACTACAATAGGAAACGAAAAGATGAATAATCCGTTTTTCCGTTAAGGCCACAAGGCTACAGTTACAAGTTGACAAGGCATCCATCCGATAAAAAACCTTGTCAACTCGTCAACTTGTCACCTTAAAAAAACTAAAAACTTAAAAACTCACAAACTTAAAACTAATATTACCATGAAAAGTTTCTCATTTGCCGACCGCCATATCGGTATTTCGGAACAGGACATTCCTGTTATGCTCAAAAAAATCGGAGTAAAGTCTGTGGATGAACTTATAGAAAAGACCATCCCGTCTGAAATAAGACTTAAAGAGAGACTGCCACTTAAACCTGCCATGAGTGAATATGAGTTTGCCAACCACATAAACCGTATGGCAGCGAAAAACACAAGATTCAAATCGTATATCGGTCAGGGATGGTATGACACTGCCACTCCTGCCGTAATACAGAGGAACGTATTCGAAAATCCTGTGTGGTACACTTCTTATACACCTTATCAGGCTGAGATATCTCAGGGACGACTTGAGGCTCTTATCAACTTCCAGACTGCAGTGTGCGACCTTACGGCTATGCCGCTTGCCAACTGTTCTCTGCTTGACGAAGCTACAGCCGCTGCCGAGGCTGCCACTATGATGTTCTCACTTAGAAGCCGCAAGCAGCAGAAGGAAGGGGCATGTACACTGTTTGTGGATGAGGAGATTTTCCCGCAGAACCTTGCCGTTATCATGACAAGGGCTATTCCTCAGGGCATGAACGTGAAGACCGGCTCATACAAGGATTTCGAATTTACTCCGGATGTGTTCGGCTGCATAGTGCAATATCCTAACAACAGCGGTAGCGCGGAAGACTACAGAGAGTTCACAGAAAAGGCTCATCAGGCTGAATGCAAGGTGGCTGTGGATGCGGACATCATGTCGCTGGCTCTGCTCGTTCCACCGGGTGAATGGGGTGCCGACATCGTATTCGGTAGCACTCAGAGACTGGGTATTCCTATGTTCTACGGAGGTCCGTCGGCTGCTTATTTTGCTACAAGGGACGAATATAAGAGAAATATGCCGGGACGTATCATAGGTCTGTCGAAAGACAAGTATGGACATCTGTGCTATCGTATGGCATTGCAGACACGCGAACAGCATATCAAACGCGAAAAGGCTACATCTAACATTTGTACAGCCCAAGCTTTGCTGGCTACAATGGCGGGATTCTATGCCGTATATCATGGCCAGGAAGGTATAAAGAATATTGCTTCGGGTATTCACAGCACTACGGTTTGGCTTGCTAAACAGCTTTCAAAACTTGGTTATGTGCAGAAGAATGCCGTTTATTTCGACACTCTGAGACTGCAGATGCCTGATCATGTAAAGACTGACGAAATAAAGACTATATCTGTCGGCAAAGGTGTCAATCTGAGATATTTTGACAATGGTGATGTGGGACTGAGCGTAAACGAGACTACATCTGTAGCCGAAGCAAATCTCCTGTTAAGCATATTTACCATTGCTGCAGAAAAACCTTTCACAGAAACTGCTGAAATTCCTGAAGGATCGGTTATCAAGAAGGATATGAAACGTCAGAGCGGATATCTCACTCACGAGGTGTTCTGCAAATATCACACTGAGACTGAAATGATGAGATATATCAAGCGTCTGGAACGTAAGGATATTTCTCTGGCTCATTCCATGATTTCACTGGGTTCTTGTACAATGAAGCTGAATGCGGCTTCCGAAATGCTCCCTCTCAGCAATGCGGGGTGGATGAACATGCATCCTCTGGCTCCGGCTGACCAGGCTGAAGGTTATATGGAGCTGATAACAAATCTGTCGGAACAGTTGGCTATTATCACTGGTATGGACGGGGTAACTCTCCAACCTAACTCAGGTGCAGCAGGCGAATATACAGGTCTGCGCGTCATTGCGGCTTATCTGAACAGCATCGGTCAGGGTGACAGGGATATTATTCTTATTCCTGCATCGGCTCACGGAACAAATCCTGCATCGGCTATTCAGGCCGGATTTACCACTGTGACCTGTGCGTGCGACGAACATGGCAATGTGGATGTGGAAGACCTGAAACACAAAGCCGAAGAAAACAAGGATCGTCTGGCAGCACTGATGATTACTTATCCTTCCACTCACGGAATCTTTGAGGCCGATATAGTGGAAATCTGCAATATCATACATAACTGCGGTGCACAGGTCTATATGGACGGTGCGAACATGAATGCTCAGGTGGGACTTACCAACCCTGGTACTATCGGTGCGGACGTATGTCATCTGAATCTGCACAAGACATTTGCCAGCCCTCACGGTGGTGGCGGTCCGGGTGTTGGTCCTGTATGCGTGAAATCGCATCTGGTTCCTTTCCTGCCGGGACATGCTTCAACCGGCAATGCTCTGAACGAGGTCTCAGCAGCTCCTTACGGCAGTGCCGGAATCCTGCCTATCACATACGCATATATCTGCATGATGGGTGCTGAAGGTCTGGAGAACGCGACTAAGGCTGCTATCCTCAATGCCAACTATCTGGCTGCATGCCTGAACGACACTTACGGAATAGTATATAGAGGTACAAACGGATTTGTGGGACACGAAATGATACTTGACTGCAGAAGACTGCATGAGGAAAGCGGTATCGACGAAAACGATATATCAAAGCGTCTGATGGATTACGGCTATCATGCTCCTACCCTTTCATTCCCTGTTCACGGCACTCTTATGATTGAACCGACAGAAAGTGAAAGTCTTGCAGAGCTTGACAACTTTGTAGATACTATGCTGAGTATCTGGAATGAGATTGAGGAAGTGAAGAACGGAACCGCTTCTGCAGAAGACAATGTTCTGAAGAATGCGCCTCATCCGGAATATGAAGTGGTGGAAGGTGAATGGGATCATCCTTACACACGCGCAAAAGCTGTATATCCGCTGGAAAGCGTAAGACAGAACAAGTTCTGGATAAATGTGGCAAGAATAGACAATACATTGGGCGACCGCAAGCTGTTACCGACACGGTATGGGTCGTTTGAATGAATTAAAAATGAATAATTAATAATGAAAAATGGCGGGATTGTACTCTCGCCATTTTTTTGTTTAATTGTATGATTATTTTACTTCAAATCTTCTCTAAAAACTAACAACTAATACTCAACTCCTCTTCCTATACCCCAATATCGCCCAAGCATTGAACACCACGGCAAAACCGCATAGGGACAGGAAATACGGAACGAGTTCGGCAAAACCGCTGCCTTTGAGATATACCATACGCATGACGCTGATAAAATATTTCAACGGATTGAATATGGTTATATACTGTGCCCAGTCCGGCATACTGGCTACGGGAGTGAGAAGTCCGCTCATAAGCAGGAATATCATTATGAAGAAGAACATCACGAACATGGCCTGCTGCATGGTATCAGAATAATTGGATACTACAAGTCCCATACCTGATACGGCAACGATATATACCACAGCGAATAGATATATCGTCAGAAGGCTGCCAACAGGTATCAGTGAATATACAAACACAGCCAGCAACATACAGAGTGTAAAGACTATAAGACCTATACACCAGTAAGGTATCAGCTTGGCAAGTATGAACTGCATACGGCTTGCTGGAGTCACATTTATCTGCTCTATGGTACCGGCTTCTTTCTCGCCCACTATATTGAACGCAGGGAGAAATCCGGTTATCATGGTGAGTAGCATCACCATTATGGCAGGTACCATAAAGACTTTATAGTCGAGGTGTGGATTGAACTTGTATTGGGGCATAATCCTGAATGAGTTTCCCACTGAACTAGTTACAGCCGGTTGCGACATCATCATTTCTCCAGACAGCGATGCCGCAAAATCATTGACTATCGTAGAAAGATAGCTACTGCCCAGAATTCCCTTGGTTCCGTTTACGGAGTTTGGCGAAATCATCACACCTGCTACTCTCTCAGTCTGTAAATCTTTCTCGAATCCGTCCGGAATGTCGAGTATTATATCTGCCTTTCCGGCATCGACGTCTCTGAGGGCTTCCTCACTACCGTCGGACACCGACTGGAAGATAAAATATCCTGACGAAACTACCTTGCGCACCAGTTCGTCTGATATCACGCTGCGGTCGTTGTCAACCACAGTAAGACGGATATTCGTCACTTCCTGATTTGCAGCCCATGGCATGATAAGCATCATGAAAAGAGGCATGGCTATTATCATCTTGGGAATGAACTTGTTCCTCATTATCTGCTTGAATTCTTTTTCCAACAAATATTTCAGCATAGACATTTCAGTTTAAACGGTTCTTGAATGTTTTCAGACTCAGTGCTACCAAGGCAACCGTGACAAAAAGCAGTATTCCTATCTCCTTCAGGACGAACTGTATCTCTGCTCCCTGAATCATTATCTTTCTGATGGCATCGACATACCATCTTGCGGGAACAATGGCGGAAAGGCACTGTAGCGGAATGGGCATGCTTTCTACCGGAAATATCAGACCGGAAAGGAGCATGACGGGCATCATAAGTCCCATTCCTGATACGAGCATGGCTGCCACCTGGGTATTCACCACATTGGAGATCAGCAGTCCGAGCGACAATGCAAGGAAGATGAATATCACCGATACGAAAAACAGCAGAGACAGACTGCCGGCAATCGGAACTCCGAGTACATATACCGAAAGCAGTAGTATGGTTATAAGGTTTACCAGTGACAGTGTGAAATATGGTGTTACTTTCGAAAGGATGATATATATCGGTTTCATTGGTGATACAAGGAGAATCTCCATTGTGCCATTCTCCTTTTCGCGCACAATGGCTATTGAGGTCATCATGGCACAGATAAGCATAAGTATCATTCCCATTACTCCGGGAACGAAGTTGTATGCGCTCTCTGCCTGTGGGTTGTACAGCATCCTTATCTCGGGTATTATACGGCACGGGGCACTGCTACCTTCGGACAGTTCCTGCATGCTCTGTGCGAGGATATTGGATGCATAGCCTGTTATCATTGACGCCTGATTAGGTTCCGTACCGTCGGTAATAAGCTGCACGGCGGCATCGCCTCCCTTATGGAGTTCATTTTCGAAATCATCGCTGAACACCATGACAAGGCCAATCTCGCCATACTTGAATACATCGTTTATGCGCGATACATCCCGAATTTCCTCGGCAATGGTGAAATATTCACTGGCATCGAAACGCTCTTTTATGGCTCTTGTTTCCATACTTTGTGAAGGATCGAACACAGCAACCTTGGTGTTTCTCACTTCGGTGGTAATGGCAAAACCAAACAGAAGCATCTGTACCATGGGCATACCCAGGAGGATAAGCATTGTTCTGGAATCGCGGAATATGTGAAGGAATTCCTTTCGGACAAATGTAATAAACTGTTTCATAACTGTCAATCTCCTTTTCGTGTAGCTTCGCGTGCCAACATGCGGAATACTTCGTCCATGTCCGACACACCAAATTTGTTACGCAGAGCCATAGGGCTGTCCAGCGCCTTTATCCTGCCATCTACCATAATGGAGACGCGGTCGCAGTATTCGGCCTCATCCATATAGTGAGTGGTGACAAACACCGTGATACCGCTTGACGCCGCACCGTATATCTGTTCCCAGAAACGGCGGCGCGTGATAGGATCTACCCCACCAGTTGGCTCGTCAAGAAATACTATCTTGGGATTATGGAAAGTGGATATGGCAAATGCAAGTTTCTGTTTCCAGCCCAAAGGAAGGTCGCACACTATGGTGTCGCGCTCTGATTCCATATCTATACTGCGGAGAACTGCATCAGTCTTTTCGGCTATTTCCTTATCCTTCATACCGTAAATACCTCCGTACAGACGCAGGTTCTCCCATACTTTCAGATCTTCATACAATGAGAATTTCTGGCTCATATAGCCGATATTGCGCTTTACCTTTTCAGGTTCGCTATCTATGTCGAAACCTGCCACTGTTCCCTTACCCTCTGTAGGACGGCTCAGTCCACAAAGCATTCGCATAGCTGTAGTCTTGCCCGCCCCGTTGGCACCAAGGAAACCGAAGATTTCTCCTTTCCTTACGTTGAAAGTAATATGATCGACTGCCGTAAAATTGCCAAACCTCTTGGTAAGGTTCTCGGCCTGTATAACGTATTCTTCTTTCATTGCTCATCCTCCTTTAACATCAACATGAAACAGTCTTCCACTGTAGGCTTAATCTCTGTAATATCAATATTTCCGTATCCCTTATTAATCAGATATTCGTTGAGTATAGCGGCAGTAGCACTTTCAACCATAGTGACATGATAGCATGCACCGAATGAGAACGACGATTTCAAGTATGGGCAGGAACGCAGGTCGTTCAGCAGTCCGTGCATATTGTCTGCTGTGACAGAGCATAGTTTTGGGGGATAGGATGCTATGATATTGTCCGGCGAATCTATCCTAAGGAACTTTCCGTTCTGCATCAGTGCTATCCTGTCACAAAGTCTGGCTTCGTCCATATACGGTGTTGATACAATGATGGTTATACCCTGGTTCTTCAGTTTCAGAAGCATTTCCCAAAATTCTTTTCTTGATACGGGATCTACTCCGGTGGTAGGCTCGTCAAGAAAGAGGACTTTCGGTTTATGGATAAGTGCACAGCTCAGTGCTAGTTTCTGCTTCATACCTCCCGATAATTTTCCTGCCCGGCGAGTCTTGAACGGTTCGATATGCTTATAGATATCTTCTATCAGATGGTAATTTTCCTTTACAGTAGTATTGAATACCGTAGCAAAGAAATTCAGGTTTTCCTCTACGGTCAAGTCCTGATACAATGAGAATTTGCCGGGCATATACCCTATTATATTACGTACTGCGGCATAGTCCTTCACCACATCAAGACCTTCAATCACGGCACTGCCACTGTCCGGCAATATCAGTGTGGTGAGGAGACGGAAGAGTGTAGTCTTCCCCGCTCCGTCCGGACCTATGATACCGAAGAGTTCGCCTTTCGGAACATCAAAGCTGACATTGTCGAGCGCCTTGATTGAACTATATGATTTTGATAATTGTGTTACTGATACTGAGGGCATTTTTTGAATTAAAAATTAAAAATTAAGAATTAAAAACTCACCTCGCCATACATTCCGCGCTTGATATATCCGTCGTTCTGTACCTTAATCTTTACGGCATATACAAGGTTAGCACGTTCATCGCGTGTCTGAATGGTCTTCGGAGTAAACTCTGCCTTGTCTGAAATCCATGAAATTACTCCGCGGTATTCCTTTCTGTCGGAGTCACCGCTATCGGCAAAAACCTTTACTTCCTGACCAATCTTCAGACCGGTAATCTGTCCGGATGTGATATAAGCTTTCAGATATATATCGTTGATATTTGCCACCTTGAACAGAGTGCGTCCCTGTACGGCAAGTTCTCCTTTTTCTACATACTTGGCCATAACTGTTCCGTCAACCGGTGATGCGATAGTACTTTTACTTATCATATCGTTCGTAAGTGCTATCTGAGCCTTCAAGGCTTCTGCCTGAGCCTTGGCATTGGCATTGCCGTTTATCAATGTTTCGGTCTGTGCATCCAACTGTTTCTCCAACAGATTGATGGCAGCAGTGATATCGTCCAACTGCTTGCGGTTTCCGGCATTGGCGTTTACTAGATTTTCGAATCGGGTCTGTTCCTTTTTCTGTGTAGCAATCTGCTGACGTATGGCTGCTGTCTGTCTCTCCACATCACATATACGGCTTTCTGTCGCCTTTACATTGGCCTCAAGCTGAAGCCTCTGAAGGTAAAGCTGTACGGTATCAATATATCCCACAGGCTTACCTGCAGTAACTTCCGTACCTTCGTCTATATCAAGTTCCATAATCTCACCGGCCACTCTTGCCGATACCATTACTTCTGTCACTTCGAATACTCCCGAAGCATCGTACTTACTGTCGCTTCCCGAACATGCTGTCAGGAGAGCCATTGCTGATATAATAAAAAGAATGTTTCTCATATTTCCCTGTTTTTTATGTATTGAAAAGTTTTTGCAAAGTGTTTTAAAAGGCTTTTAAACGGTGTTTAAATGGTATTTAAAAGTCGTTCATCACATACTTGAAATCGTAGATGGCAAGCAGAAGCTGTATCTCATGCAGAATCTTTGTCTGTATGGCAGCATGCTCCGAATTGATGTCACGCATAAGATCTGTACCGGATATAGTCCCGTTGGCTATCTTTGCCTCTGATGCTTTTCTGATTGAAGTCTTCAGGCGGATAATCTCGTCATCGTACTTTATCTGATCCATGTATTTGTCTATTGCAAGCTCTTTCTGCGTCTTGTCAATATCAGTATTGAAGAGAAAGAGTTCACGCTGGTTTTCCACCATATCTATATTGTTGCGTATCAGCTTTCTCTGACTTTTCAGAGAATAGAAGTTGCCGATATTCCAGTTCAGCTTTATCCCGGCTATGTAGTATGGAGCAAACTTATTTTCGAACATATCAAGTCCCGGTTTGCCATATCCTCCTGTGGCGAAAACACTCAGGCGGGGATAAAGCCCTGAATTGATACGGTTATAATCGCTTCTGTACTTCATCACCTGCGCATCGAACAGGCTCATCTCCGGTCGTCCGAAAGCATCGCTCTGCGTTGGACGTTCCGGCAAAGGTTTCACTAACTTTGTTTCCTCATCAATCTCCATACCTGTAAGTTTGGCAAGAATAGCGATATATGTGTTTCTTGCCGTCAGAAAGTCTATTTCGTTCTGTTCTGACTTAATAATATCTACCCTGATGGCATCCAGATCTGACTGATTGGCTATACCGTTCTTTACGTAGGACTCCACCTGAGCATAGCTGTCTGCAAGGATTTTTTTCAGCACCCTGTTCTGCTCTATCTGTGCATCGGCAAGCAGTATTCCGAAATAGATCTGGTTAATTCTTTCGTTTACGGCATAGAGACTGACCTCAATATTGCTCCTTTCAACCTCAGAAGAAGATTTCACTGCCTCTTTAGATGATTTGATTGCCCCACCGTCCCAGATAGTCTGATTGAGGTCGAGCGATATGCCATACTGATCCTGGCTGAGATGCGGAATCTCCACTCCCTTAAAGCCCATAGCCTCAAGGTCGATAGGTATCTTCGTGACATCGGACTGATATGTCGCCTTTGAGGAGAACATCAGTTGGGGAAGATAGCCCTTATTGAGATTATCAATATTATATTCCTTAGTCTTTTCCACCAGACCAAGCTTTCTGATAAGAGGATAATTCTCCCTGGCTTTTCTGTAACACTCCTCTATGGTTATACTCGTCTGTCCGAAGCACAATGCAGATAAGGCTACTGCAATGGCGGTAGTACATAGTCTTTTCATTCTATAACATAATATTAATTAGTGTCTTAAAATTATCATTTTATTTTAAGTATAACAAGATACGATACTTTATTTTTTAAAAGACAAAAAAAATCTGCCACGGACATAACATCCATGGCAGACTACCTAACTTCTATAAATTCTTTTATTCCTTTAACTTCAAAATTAAGACAATCCTTCTATTTCACCGTTAACGATATCAATATGAAGTGCCTGTGGTTCCTTAGGCAATCCCGGCATACGCATCATTTCACCTGCAACGATTACCAACATCTCAGCTCCGGCATTGATTACTATATCGCGCACTGCGAAGTTGAATCCTGATGCCACTCCGTACAGTTTCGGATCTGTAGAGAACGAATACTGTGTTTTGGCAATACATATAGGGAAGTGACTGAAACCGAGTTCTTCTATCATCTTCAGTTTCTTTCTTGCAGCAGGGCCGAACAACACCTGTTTAGCACCGTAAAGTTCGCATGCCACTTTAGTGACTTTAACCTCTACTGAGTCTTCTTCATCGTATGCAAATGAGAGAGGAGCAGACGGCTTGTTCTCTATAGTATCAACTACAAGGTTTGCAAGCTCAACAGCACCTGCACCACCTTCGGCAAATGCATTGTTAACGGCAAATCCTACTCCCATTTCCTCGCAGTGCTGACGAACGAAATTGATTTCTTCCTCAGTATCGTTTGCATAACGGTTGAATGCCACAACTACAGTCTGTCCGAACGACTGAAGGTTCTCGATATGCTTGTCGAGGTTCTTCACTCCCTCGCGCAATCCTTCAAGGTTAGGTTCCTTAATCTTGTCAATTTCAACTCCACCATGCATCTTCAATCCCTGAGCAGTTGCAACAATCACTGTAAGCTTAGGCTGCAGACCTGCCTTGCGGCACTTGATGTCATAGAATTTTTCTGCACCCAGGTCGGCACCGAATCCGGCTTCTGTAATTACATAGTCACCGAAAGTCATTGCAAGCTTGGTAGCAAGAACAGAGTTACATCCGTGTGCTATATTGGCGAACGGACCTCCGTGAACGAATGCAGGAGTAGCCTCTGTAGTCTGTACAAGGTTTGGAGAAAGGGCATCCTTAAGCAACACTGTTATGGCACCTGCCACTCCAAGGTCTTTCACTGTGAAAGGCTTGTTGTCGATAGTAAAGCCAAGGAGAATATTCTCTATTCTGCGGCGAAGGTCAGCCTCATCCTTTGCAAGACAAAGGATAGCCATGATTTCCGATGCAGGAGTGATATCAAAACTTGATTCGCGTGTGATACCGTTTGTCTTGCCGCCAAGACCTGTAACGATATATCTCAATCCACGGTCGTTTACGTCGAGTACTCTGTTCCACAACACTTCCTTCATGGCAAAACCATTGTCCTGGTTCTGATACATGTAGTTGTCAAGAAGTGCTGCAATCATGTTATGTGCAGAAGTGATGGCGTGGAAGTCGCCAGTGAAATGAAGATTGATTTTCTCCATAGGAAGAACCTGTGCATAACCACCTCCGGCTGCACCACCCTTCATACCGAAACATGGGCCCAGTGACGGCTCGCGCAAGGCACAGATAGCTTTCTTGCCTATCTTGTTAAGTCCCAATGCCAGACCTATTGACACTGTAGTCTTACCGATACCTGCCTTTGTAGGGGTGATGGCTGTAACCAGAATAAGATTACTGTTTTTTACTTTCTCTTCATCTATTATTTCTTCCGAAACTTTAGCCATGTAGCGTCCGTAGTGTGTGACGTATTCCAATGGCATACCGAAATTTGCAGCAACCTGTTTGATTTTGGTTAACTCAATACTGCGTGCGATTTCTATATCTGATTTCATATTCTTATTTTTAGATGCTTGCAAAGGTAAGAAAAAAAACTTTATATTTGTGAATGAAACAACAAAGTAATATACACTAACTATGGAATTTAGCAATAAAGAAGTCCGCCGTCAGGACAGATTACTTGACGAAAAGCGTGCAATGGAGATAATAAAAGAAGGTGAATATGGCATTTTGTCAATGGTGAGCGAAGACGCAGACGGTGCTTACGGAATACCGTTGAGCTACGTTTGGGACAGGGGAAACTCGATATACATCCACTGTGCCCCGGTAGGCAGAAAGCTGAAATGCATTGATGCAAACCCTAACGTGTCATTCTGCGTGGTTGGAAAGACTAAAATTCACCCTGACAAGTTTACCACCGGCTATGAGAGTGTAGTGATGAAATGTACCGCACATCACAGTCTGCACGAAGCTGAGCGTATGTCGGCACTTTCGCTGTTTATAAGCAAATATTGTCCTGACCATAAGATTATGGGTATGGAATATGCCAACAAATCTTTCCACCGCACAGAGATTATCAGACTGGATATAGAAAGCATAAGCGGAAAAAGCAAAGCTATGTTCTAAACTTAAAACCACAACAACATGAAACTGAAAAGACCCGGACTACTGACTCAGATTATAATAGCCATAGTGTTAGGTATCGGAGCGGGAATCATATCACCTGCCCTGCCTGTAAGAATATTCGTTACATTCAACGGACTGTTCAGCGAATTTCTGGCATTCATCATTCCTCTCATAATAGTGGGACTTGTGGCTCCCGCCATTGCGGATATCGGCAAGGGCGCAGGAAAGATGCTTGCCGTAACTGCACTGCTGGCTTACGGGGCTACACTTTTCTCCGGGTTTACTTCATACGCTGTGGGCGAGACATTCTTCCCGATGCTGATAACAAGGGATATTCCGCTCTCGGAAATCAGTGAGGCAAACGGGGTGGTACCGTTCTTCACCATCGACATTCCCGAACCGCTGAATGTGATGACGGCGCTCGTCATGGCTTTCACTCTTGGACTGGGAATGGCTAACCTCAATACGAGCTATCTGAAAAATGCTTTCGTCGATTTCAAGGATATTATCGTAAAGACCATCCAGAAGGTTATCCTTCCGCTGTTGCCGATATACATCTTCGGCATATTCTTCAATATGACACACTCGGGACAGGTGTTCCACGTGTTGAGTGTGTTCATCAAGATTATCGGAATAATCTTCATCCTTCATATACTTCTGTTGGTTTTCCAGTATGTGATAGCAGGACTGATAGCAGGCAAAAACCCTTTCAGGATGCTTGCGAACATGATGCCGGCCTATTTCACTGCACTGGGTACGCAGTCATCTGCCGCCACCATACCGGTAACGCTGAAACAGACAGTAAAGAACGGAGTGAACGAAGATACCGCAGGATTCGTGATACCTCTGTGTGCCACAATACACCTCTCTGGAAGTACAATGAAGATTGTGGCATGTGCCCTTGCACTGATGATGATGCAAGACATACCATACGATTTCAGGATGATGTCGGGATTTATCTTTATGCTGGGAATAACCATGGTAGCCGCCCCGGGAGTGCCCGGCGGAGCTATTATGGCATCATTGGGAATACTGTCATCAATGCTTGGATTCGATGATAACGCCCAAGCACTGATGATAGCACTTTATATCGCCATGGACAGCTTCGGCACCGCATGCAATGTTACTGGCGACGGTGCGCTGGCTGTTATTATAGACAGATGGTTCAAAAAATAAGAAATGACCTTACAAAGTTACCGTTACACGTTCGTGTAACGCGCGGAACACGAAGGTGTAACGCGCGGAACACGTACGTGTTGCACGCGTGACACGAACGTGTTCCGCTATCTTTTTGCTGTAATTTAAATAAATATGAACTGTTTCACAATCTTTTATACTCGAGACTTACCTGTTTCTAATAAGATACAATGAATCTGTAATGCAGGCAGGAAGTTCTTCTTTGTAATGGGTAACCATAATCATGGTCTTGTCGTTTCGGTGGCAGAATGTTTCTATCACATCCTTCACCAGACGGCGGTTATACAGGTCAAGTCCGTGAAGCGGCTCATCGAGTATAAGAAGCTCTGGGTCTTTCACAAAAGCTCGTGCTAAAAGTACAAGTCGCTGCTCGCCACTCGACAACTGAAGGAAACTCCTGTCTGTCAACTGCTTCACTCCGAAGATATCCATCCAGAACAGACACACTTCCCTGTCCTCTTCCTTAGGACGCTTGTAAAGTCCTATAGAATCGTGAAGTCCGCTTGCCACAATATCTATGGCAGGAATATTCTTCAGATAGGCTCTGTGCATCTCAGGACTGACGTAACCGATATGCTTCTTGATTTCCCATATACTCTCGCCACTGCCTCGCTTACGGTCGAACAGAGTGATGTCGCATGCATAGCTCTGTGGATTGTCGGCACAAACCAGACTCAGAAGTGTTGACTTTCCGGCACCGTTCTCACCGCTCAAGGCCCATTTCTCTCCACACTTCACTGTCCAGTCAAGTTCACGGAGAATAGTTCTTTCTCCATAGCGGATACTTACCTTATTCAGTTTGACTACATTGGCTGCCTTATACAGATTATCCTTATAAGGCATATCAAGTATAGCCTGAACCTTTTCGTCGGAAAGCATCTTTTCCGGGACACAGACACCACTGTATTCGGAACGTGGAAGTTTCTCGCCACATATCATATTCTCAACAGTTATCACATGAGTGATGAAGTCAGGAATATCGTCCGATTTGGAAAGTACAAGGATAACCTGAAGACCTATAACCTTTATAAGCTCTGCAAGAAGCGACTTAAGCAAATCACGTGTACGGGCATCAAGTCCGATGAAAGGATTATCCATAATGAGAACTCTTGGGCCAGAAAGCAGTGTCTTGGTCAGTTGGAACTTTCTCAACTCTCCGCTTGAAAGAAGTATGATAGGCTTCTGCAGCATTTCTTCTATTCTGAACAGAGTGTAAAGACTTTCTTTCAGCTTTTCATCCTTGCACTGTGGAAGAAGATCGCCCACTACAGGAATATTCTCCATATCCTGCGAGTTCCATCTCTGCTGATAGTAATAGCTACCGTCGGCATCACCATACGAATCGCGGAATGTTATGTATCTGAGATTGTCCGAAACAAGATTTGAACTTGAAGGTGAAAAATCGTATGCCACCTCATTCATCAACAGAGGATATTTTCCTGTAATGATATCTATAAGAATACTTTTACCTCCACCGTTAGGACCTACCACTGCCAATTGCTCGCCTGCATTCAGGCAGAAGTCCACAGGCTTACCCATTCTGTACAGAGGATGACGGGTAACGCCATTTGATACTGAAATAACTCGTTGTTGCATTGTTTTTCTTTAGTTGTTGGTTGTTAGCTTTTAGTTCTTAGCAGCAATTCTTAACTATTAATTTTTAATTATTAATCAAGAACTACTTCACCACCTTATCAGGATTCTTCGCTATAAAATCTTTCCATCCCGAATAAGCCTTATGGGTTTCAGGTCGTCCCATCTGCAGGTAATGGCAATATGCCGCTCCCAAGGCGTCTGTGGCATCCATAAAAGGTCCGATGTCCTCTTTCCTGATTTTAAGCATGCGTCGCAGCATGTCTGCCACCTGTTCCTTGCTTGCCTGACCGTTACCGGTAATGGCCATCTTAATTTTTAGCGGAGCATATTCCGTTACAGGTATATCCCTGCACAATGCCGCCACAATAGCCACCCCCTGAGCCCTACCCAGTTTAAGCATGGACTGTACATTCTTTCCGAAGAAAGGAGCCTCAATGGCAAGTTCGTCCGGCAGGTATGAACTTATCACTCCCTGTACACGTTCGTAGATATGCTTCAGTTTCAGATACGGATCGGTGAACTTACGCATATCTATCACCCCAAGAGTGACAACCTCAGCTTTGGTACCCACAACCTTTATTACGCCATAACCCATAATGTTGGTTCCGGGGTCGATACCTAATATTATCTTTTCCTTAACGGGACAAATCACTTTATAACCTCCATCAAAGTAGGGAAACCTATAACCTTATCCTTGAAAATCTTTGCCATCTCCTCGTTCATACGGGCACCACACTTGGTATGCCAGCTGTGAAGAGCTGCACTGTCTTCTACCTCCCACTGGAGTGAGAAACACTCGCTGTCCTGTTCCTTATGGTTCAGGATACGCAAGATACGCGGATTTTTCAACTCCCCGGTCTTCTCTGCTTCAGGGATATAACACTCGTTCAACCAGATTACGAAATTTCTGGCATCATTCATCTCAACATGAAATGTAGTATTGTAAATAAGCATAAATGTAAATCTTTAACACTGCAAATATAAGGATTTATACAGAAATGGCAGGAATAATTAAAAATAAATAAACATACCATGCCTACGTTAAATTAACTTTTACTATTTTTGCACACATTATCACGAAATGTGTACATATTTTGTTTGACATGGAATTAAACAACAGCTTTATAGAATTAATAGAAAAAAGCATAAAACAAAACTGGGACAGAAATGCGCTAACTGACTATAAGGGAATAACACTCCAATATAAGGATGTAGCAAGAAAGATTGAGAAAATGCATATTCTGCTCCAACATGCAGGAATAAAACCGGGAGACAAGATAGCATTGTGCGGACGTAACAGTGCAAACTGGACTGCAATGTTTCTGGCAATAATCACATACGGCGGTGTGGCAGTGCCAATCCTTCACGAATTCAAGCCTGACAACATACACCACATAGTAAACCACTCTGGAGCGAGAATGCTGTTTGCCGGCGACCAGATATGGGAGAACCTGAACGAAGCGTGTATGCCTCTGCTTGAAGGTATCATAGAATTGAAGAATTTCGATCTGGTGGTTTCACGTTCAGAACAGCTGACATACGCCAGAGAGCATCTTAATGAGGAATTCGGAAAGAAATATCCGTGCCGTTTCAGAGCCGAACAAGTTTCCTACAGAAAAGAGGAACCGGAAGAGCTGGCAGTAATCAATTATACTTCCGGCACTACGGGATATTCTAAAGGTGTAATGCTCCCGTACAGGGCTATTCAATCGAACATTATCCACATACACGAGAAAGTAGGACTTATGGCCGGTGACAACATCGTTTCAATGTTGCCATTGGGACATATATTCGGCCTTGTGTTCGATTTTCTTTACGGCATCACAGTAGGAGCACATCTTTGGTTCCTGACACGTATGCCAAGTCCTAAGATTATAGCAGAGTCTTTTTCAGAAATAAGGCCTAGAGTTATCGCATGCGTTCCGCTTTAGTAGAAAAGATTATAAAGAAGAACATATTGCCGCACGTTGACAACAAACTGGGAAAACTGCTTCTTAACCTGCCTATCATCAGCGACAAGATTAAAGAACAGATACGTCATCACGCAATGCAGGCATTCGGAGGCAATTTCATCGAGATAGTCATAGGCGGTGCTCCGTTCAATGCCGAAGTAGAGGCCTTCCTAAGAAAGATAAACTTCCCTTACACCATTGCATACGGTATGACGGAATGTGCGCCTTTGATATGCCACAGCCGTTGGGACGAAATAAAATACCAGTCATGCGGAAAGACTGTAGCAAATATGGAAACCAAAGTTCTTTCCGATAATCCGGAAACAGTACCGGGCGAACTTGTCTGCCGTGGCGCAAACGTGATGTTGGGATATTACAAGAATGAGGAAGCTACATCACAGGCCATAGACAATGAAGGATGGCTGCACACAGGCGACATGGCTATAAAAGATGCGGAAGGCAACATCTTCATAAAAGGAAGATGCAAGAACATGCTGCTCACTTCTACAGGACAAAACATCTATCCTGAAGAAATTGAGGCCAAGCTGAACAATATGCCGTACGTCAACGAATCGCTTATCATACTGAAAGGCGAGAAACTTGTCGCTCTGGTATATCCTGACAGCGATGACGCTTTTGCACACGGACTGTCATTATCACAACTGGAAGAAGCCATAGAGCAAAACAGAATAGAACTTAACAAAACTCTTCCTGCATTCTCGCAGATTTCAAAAGTCAAACTATATCCTGAAGAATTTGAAAAGACTGCCAAGAAGAGCATCAAGAGATTCTTATATCAGAATATAGATGGATAAAATTAAAGAAATACCTGTACTGTTGCTTACAGGTTATCTGGGAAGTGGGAAAACCACTCTCGTCAACAGAATTCTTTCCAACAAAAAGGGCATCAGATTTGCTGTCATTGTAAACGACATCGGCGAAGTGAACATTGATGCTGAGCTGATACAGCGTCAGGGAGTTGTCGGTATGAACGACGACAGCCTTGTGGCTCTGCAGAACGGATGTATATGCTGCACACTGAGAACCGACCTTATAGAACAGATTTTAGGAATCCTCAAAACAGAGAAATTCGACTATATTGTTATAGAGGCAAGCGGAATATGTGAGCCCGAATCCATAGCAAACACTATCTGCTCGATACCTCAACTGGGAGGCGCATACACCAAGTATGGTATCACACGCCTTGACTCTGTGGTAACAGTGGTTGACGCACTTCGTATGAAGGATGAATTCTGCTGTGCCGAAAGCCTTACAGATAAAAATCTTTCTGAAGACGATATTGAAAATCTGCTTATACACCAAATTGAATTCTGTAATATAGTTTTACTGAATAAAGCTTCAGAAGTAACCCCAGAAGAACTTGAGACCATACACCGTATAGTAAAGACACTTCAGCCTGCTGCAGAGATTATAGAATGCGACTATACAGATATTGACCTTGACAGGATTATATCAACTTCGATGTTCAGATACGAACACGTAGCAGCATCAGCAGGATGGGTACAAGAACTGGGCAAGCATGTAACTGAAGAAGATACAGACAGCCATTGCCATCATCACCATCATGATGAAGAATGCCACTGCAATCATGACGAGCATCATCATCACGAAAACGGGGAAGAATGTTCATGCGGACATCACCACCACGAAGGAGAATGTTCGTGCGGACACCATCATCACCACGAAGGTGGCGAAACAGAAGAATACGGCATAAGCACACTACTCTACTTCAGACGTGCAGCATTCGACATGAACCGTTTCGACTACTTCATTTCGTCAAGATGGCCGAAAAGCGTAATACGAGCCAAAGGCGTATGCTACTTCAGCGACCAACCTGAAATGTCGTATCTGTTCGAACAGGCTGGCAAGCAGAAACAGATTTCCGAAGCCGGACTGTGGTATGCTACCCTACCGGAAGCAGACATCAAAAGACTGCTGGAACAGGAACCGGGACTGATGAGAGACTGGGACGATAAGTACGGCGACAGAATGCAGAAAATAGTATTCATAGGAAAAAATATGGACAAGGAACAGCTTATCAAAGAGCTTGACGCATGTCTGGTAAAAGAATAAACTTAAACTAATATCAACACACAATCACATGGAACAATTCAGCAAGATGATAGCTGCCGCCATGAAGCTGCAGGAACACAGAGTGGAAAACACTCTGAAACTTCTTCAGGGCGGAGCAACCATACCGTTCATCAGCCGATACAGAAAAGAGGCTACAGGAGGTATGGACGAGGTGCAGATAAGCGAAATAAACGACAGATACGAGAAACTGTGCGAACTTGCAAAACGCAAGGAAACCATCATTTCCACTATAGAGGAGCAGGGCAAAATGACTGCCGAGCTGAGGAGCAGAATAGACAACTGCTGGGACTCTACAGAACTGGAGGACATATATCTTCCTTTCAAGCCTAAAAGAAAAACGAGGGCCGAAGCCGCTCGTCAGAAAGGACTTGAGCCACTGGCAATCATCCTGATGATGCAGCGCGAAAACAACCTTATGGCAAAGGCAGCCCAGTTCGTAAAGGGTGAAGTAAAGGACGAGGAAGACGCGCTGAAAGGTGCACGCGACATCATTGCCGAACAGGTGAATGAAGATGAAAGAGCCAGAAATCAGGTAAGAAATATATTTACACGTCAGGCCATAATAACAGCCAAAGTGGTGAAAGGCAAAGAAAAGGAAGAGGATGCTGCAAAGTATCGCGATTATTTCGATTTCAGCGAACCTTTGAAGCGCTGTACATCACACCGTCTGCTTGCAATCCGCCGTGGTGAAGCCGAAGGTATTCTGAAAGTGACAATATCACCTGAAGAAGATGAAGAATGTACAGACAGACTTGAACGTCAGTTCGTAAGAGGTAACGGTGAATGCTCTTCGCAAGTGGCGGAAGCGGTAAAGGATGCTTACAAACGCCTGCTTAAACCGGCCATCGAAACAGAGTTCTCAGCTCTCAGCAAAGAGAAAGCCGACGAGGAGGCAATCCGTGTATTTGCCGAGAACCTGAGACAGCTGCTTCTTGCTCCCCCATTGGGACAGAAACGTGTGATGGGTATCGACCCTGGATTCAGAACAGGCTGTAAGGTGGTATGTCTGGACGCTCAGGGAACATTGCTTCACAACGAAGCCATATATCCTCATCCGCCTAAATCGGAAGAGGCATTGGCTGCAAGAAAGATTGTAAAACTCGTTGAACAATACAAGATAGAGGCAATCGCCATAGGAAACGGAACAGCAAGCCGTGAGACAGAGCGTTTCGTAACTTCACAAAGATACGACCGTGAGGTGCAGGTGTTCGTGGTAAGCGAGGACGGTGCTTCAATCTATTCAGCTTCGAAAACAGCACGTGAGGAATTCCCGGACTATGATGTAACTGTGCGTGGAGCAGTCTCCATAGGCCGCCGTCTGATGGACCCTCTGGCAGAACTGGTAAAGATTGATGCAAAATCCATCGGTGTGGGACAATACCAGCATGATGTTGACCAGACCAAGCTGAAAGAGTCTCTTGACCGCACAGTGGAAAGTTGTGTAAACCTTGTCGGAGTGAACCTCAATACTGCCAGCAAGCATCTTCTGACATACGTATCAGGCCTAGGGCCTTCACTAGCTCAGAACATTGTGGACTACAGAACTGAAAACGGACCTTTCGCATCACGCAAAGAACTCTTGAAAGTTCCCCGCATGGGAGCTAAGGCATTCGAACAGTGTGCCGGTTTCCTCAGAATACCTGGAGCAGACAATCCTCTCGACAACTCAGCCGTTCATCCTGAAAGCTACGCCATAGTGGAAAAGATGGCAAAGGACATGAAATGTACTGTAGCCGACCTTATCAAGGACAAGGAACTGAGAGCCAAAATAGATATAAAGAAATATGTCACAGACACTGTAGGCCTCCCTACCCTGAACGACATAATGAAGGAACTCGACAAACCGGGAAGAGACCCTCGTCAGCAGATTCAGGTATTCGAGTTCGACAAGGACGTAAAAACACTCGACGATCTCCGTGAAGGCATGGAACTGCCGGGAATAGTGACAAACATTACCAACTTCGGTTGTTTTGTCGATATAGGTATAAAGGAGAACGGTCTTGTGCACATCTCCCAGCTTGCTGACAAGTTCGTGAGCGATCCTACTAGTGTGGTCAGCATACATCAGCATGTACGTGTCAGAGTCCTCGGAATAGACCATGAAAGGAAGCGTGTACAGCTTACGATGAAAGGAATGAAATAATTTTATATTATGGAAAAAGAAACAATACACTCATGTGTGGACTGCGGTACACAGAACTGCAAGTTCAAAGACCGCACATATCCTGACTTCTGCCTAACTACAGCCTTGACTGAAGAAGATAAGGAATGGGCTTTGGAAAGATATGACGAAGGCAACAACCGGCAAATAATGATTGCCAGTGCCGAAGTGGAATACGAAGGATACTGCCAGTGGACACGAGTACAGGAGATAATGGAATTCGCCAGAAAGATAAATGCCAAACGTATCGGTATAGCCAACTGCATCGGTCTGATAAATGAGGCACGCATATTCGCAAAGATACTGAGAGCAAACGGATTTGAAGTTTACTCGGTGATATGCAAAGTGGCAGGACAGGCAAAAACATCAATGGGAATACCGGCAGAATGTGAGAAGATAGGCCCTGCCATGTGTAACCCGATAATGCAGGCACGCCTGCTTAACAAGGCACAGACCGACCTGAATGTGGTGATTGGTTTGTGCGTGGGACATGACAGCCTGTTCTATAAATATTCGGATGCGTATGTCACTACTCTTGTGACTAAAGACCGTGTGACAGGCAACAATCCTGTAGCAGCACTTTATACAGCCAACTCATATTATCACAAGAAATTCTTTAAGGACAATAAATGACGGTTCTTTCAGATTGACGGACTGCCGGATGCCTACAGAATATTTATGGCTATCACCGCACACGCCTCCGCGTCAGCCAGGGCATGATGATGATGTGACAGGTCATAACCGCATTCGGCAGCGACAGTGTCAAGCCTGTGATTGTCCAAATAAGGGAATGCCTTGCGTGCCGCATACAATGTGTCATAAAACTCATAGTCCGGATAGTCCATCCTGTAAACGCGAAAAGCCGCTTTCAGACATCCTTCGTCGAAAGACTTGTTATGGGCCACCAACGGCAAGCCTTCTATCAAAGGTTCTACTTTTGACCATACTTCGCTAAACACAGGAGCATCGTCAGTATCAGAACAGCTCAATCCATGAACGCACGAACAACGGTAATTGTAATAATTAGGTTCGGGCTGTATCAATGAATAAAATCTGTCAACAATCTCACCATTACGCACTATAACGATGCCGACAGAACAAACAGAACTACGCTCATAGTTGGCTGTTTCAAAATCTATTGCTGCAAAGTTTTCCATATCTTATAAATATTCGTACAGGCAAAGTTACTAATATAACATATCCCAACAAAAAAGTTCCCGAAAATGTAACAATCCGGGAACTTTTTTCTTTTATATCAGATATACATTATCTGGAGATACTGTCATCTATCTTGAAAAAGTCGAAATCGACATAACCGCCTGTCTCTTTAGTGGCATAATTGAACAATCCGAAACGGTATCCCATGAAGTGCGGCATGGTGTATTGCATTTTCACCACACTACCTATTTCAGTCCATTTCTTACCGTCAAGACTATAATAGAAATATCCTTTGTCGGTGCGGTTTCTGAAATCACATTCTGCCTTAAAATACACTTTATCTGATTTACACGGTATGCAGGCCACTTCCACCGGTTCATTACCGGAAGCGTCCTCCATGACAATATATCTCTTGTTATCAACTTTCTTCACTGCCACATAACCGTATTTTTTCTGGAACAGCGACAGACCCGCATAATCACCGTCTTTCATTGCAGAAACATCTACACAGGTAGTAGCCGACGATACAGGACCGAAAGTTCGTTGTGTCAATGTATTTTTAGCTTGTAAGATAGAGTTGGTTACACTTCCTGTAGTAAGGCGCAGATAACCTTTACGGTCGGAAACAGACCACAAGGAATTATCAGGATTATGGTTCCACTGCCATGTAAGAGGCAATGCCCTCTCACCTGACTTTCTTGAGAAATCGTCGGAGCATACAATTCCGGGATCGAGACCTTTGGAAGCAGGCAAATCCAGATATTCGGGAGCTTTGCCGTTTACTCCAATAACCGGCCATCCGTCTTTCCACTCCATTGGCACCAGATAAGGGATACGTCCTACCGCCCCACAATCCTGGAACAGATAAGCAAACCACCGTCCATCTGGAGTATCAACGATACCACCTTGGGCAATTCCCTTGTCCTGGAACACTACCCTGCCCTCATAAGGACCTGTAATCTTATCAGCACGGTGAACCACTACCGTACGCATTTCGTTTCTTGGCCATACGATATTAAACAGATAGTATTTACCATTCACCTTAAACAGCTGCGAGCCTTCAGAACCAAGCATGATATTGTCTCCTGCAGGAGCACTGGCATTCTCTATAAGAACATGTTTGGTTTCAGGCAATATTCCCGACAAATCGTCTTTAAGCTCTGCCATGACAAGCTTTCCATTTCCGTAAATCATATATTTTTTACCGTCCTCATCAAAAAAGAAATTCATGTCATGATACGAAGGAGAAAACTCTATACGTTTCCACGGGCCCTTTTCTGGATTGTCCGTAATGAAAAAATATGTTTTATTGGTAGTCTGAGCAAAGGTAGAGACATAATACTTTCCGTTATGGTAGCGGATGCAGCTTGCCCACGAACCCTGTCCGTATGTATTCTTTCCATCCTCAAGATTCATCGTAGCCAGACTGTCAGTAAGGGTGTCGTACGCATAACCTGCAAGTTCCCAGTTCGACAAATCCTTTGATTTCATTATAGGTACACCGGGAACCATGTGCATGGTTGTACTGCTCATGTAATACGTGTCTCCAACCCTGACCATCGACATATCGGGTACATCAGAATAAATAAGTGGATTTACAGCCCTTCCGGCACTTTCAGAAAAAGCAGGACCGGACATTAAGAGCAATCCCAATGAGAAAAATAAATTCTTTATCATAATTTCAGTATATATCATTTTTTAAACAAATGTGGAATAAACTCGTTCAGACATCTGCGCCATGTCAGCCACTCGTGTCCGGTACCTTCTGACACATAATAGTCAACCTCAATACCGAGACCACGCAAAGACTTGACCAAAGACTCCGTCCCCATGTTTTCATCTGTTCCGCATCCAAGGAAAAGATAATGTACCTTCTTGTTGAAGGCCTTGGCATCAGTAAACACTCCGTTGAAGGCCGTATTAACATCAACTCCGAAAATAGCCCCACTGAAACCTCCGATATAGGAGAACTTGTCGAGGTTATTCAGCGTAATGTCGAATGTCTGCTTTCCTCCCCATGACAGTCCAGCCATGGCACGATGATCTCCGTCGGTATAGGTACGGAATGTCTTGTCGATATATGGTATAAGATCATGAACCATAAGAGTGGCAAACGAAGCCCCATACAGATTTCTTTCCTCGTCAACATTCTTTCCCGGACGCGGACGGAAACCGACTTCGATATCCCCACTTTCCATCACCACAATCATAGGCTCACATTTGCCTTCGGCAATCTGATTGTCGAGAATATTATACATATATCCCTGAGTGCTCCATCCGGTCTCATCCTCTCCCATACCATGCTGAAGATATAATACCGGAAAACGTTTCTTACTGTTTGTCTCATATTCGGCCGGAGTATAGACTACACAACGACGGAAACGTTTCTGCGACTCCGAGTAATAAGTACACGTCCTAACCTGTCCGTGAGGCACATCCTTCGTGCGATAATAATCACCTTCACTGCCTTCAGGCACTTCTATTCCACTTGCCATACGGCTGCAGCCGAAGAAGGTACAGCTCATAGGATCAATTACGGAAAATCCGTCAACCAACAGGAAATAATAATGGAAACCTACCACAAGAGGATTGGTATGACCAGTCCACCAACCGTTTTCGTCTTTCGACAAATCATATTTCACTCCACACACATCAGCCTGCAATCTCTTTACGTCCGGAGCATAGATACGGAAATAAGCACGATTGTCCTTATCCAGACGCGGGAAATCGCAGCCATGCATATTTGATGACGCAGGAACAGTGCTAGCTATCACATCCTCTGCAGTCTGCAGTCTGATGCCCATCATTCCAAGAACCTTTTCAGCATAACGTCGTCCCAGAACACGATAACCGGCAGCATCGAAATGCAGATGATCGCTTGCACAGCTGAGTCCGGCAGAAGAAACAACGGCAGAGTTCTTGATAACCTGTGGCAGGGTGGCAATTATCTCATTCATGCTTGCACAGGTACCTTTATGGTCGGCATTAACCACCTCTCCGGCAATCAAAGGCACATCCTCAGCCTTCAGATTAAGGTCAGACAACAGGCTCTCGTAAACATTCTTTACTTTCATCGGCCATTCTTTATCACCGGTATTGGATTCTCCCTGATGCAGCAGAATACCTTTTATCACACCATCCTTCTGCGCCAGTCGTGCCATCTCTACAAGACGCTCATAAGGATTATTGTCATACTCGCCCAGTATTCCCTTCATCCAGTCAGGGGCAGTCTTTATATACTCCTCGCGCTTATCTTTCTGGAATAATTCTATACGGCAACCGCCAATAGCCACATGTACCACACCAATCCTTACATTCTCTGGAAGATATTCCACCATGGTACGTCCAAAATAGTCAGCAGGAGTCAGACCGGTACCTTTACGACACAATGGAGCACGAGCAGGATACCACTTACCCTTCACTCTTCCCACTTCATCATTATTGACAGCCGACAATACCTGAAAACGCGGATTGACAGTTGTGTCCTGAGACTCGTATCTGGCGTTACCTTCCATGTTAGACTGTCCCAGACACAGATAAATATAAAAATTAGGATCCTGTGCATAAGCCATTACTCCGCACAGCGCCATACCCACACATAGGAGCATGGATTTAAATGTCTTTCTCATAATAAAATCATAAAATTGTTTATTAGGTTAAAAATACGATAGTGTTAATTCTCGTTTACAGCCACCTTTATCACACCGTCGAGGCGGTTTTCGAAAACACGGTATGCTTCCTCTATTTCATCAAGCGCAAAACGGTGTGTGATGAGCGGTGTAGTGTCAATCTTGCCTTCGGAGATAAGGCGGAGTATTTCCTCACAGTCGCATCCGTCAACTCCTCCGGTTTTGAAAGTAAGGTTCTTTCCATACATATCAGGCAAAGGCAATACCTGAGGCTTGTCATAAAGGGCAACCACTGTCACCACCGCGTTAGGTCGCGCACATTCCCATGCCAGGCGGAAAGTATCATCTGCCCCTGCCACTTCAAGCACTACATCAGCACCTCCATGTGCAGACTCCTGCATCACAAAATCCTTACAGTTTTCAGGTTTCACCACCATGACATCAGGATAGTGTCTTTTGATAAAGGCTATCCTTTCTTCCGACTTCTCGCAGACAATTATTTTACGCGGATTTTTCAGCTTCACACACAGAAGAGTGCAAACGCCAGTAGGTCCGGCCCCGATAATCAATACAGTATCTTCTTCCTTTATTTCAGATATTCGCGCAGCCCAATATCCGGTAGCCAGAATGTCACCTACGAAAAGAGCCTGTTCGTCTGTAACATTATCAGGAATACGGTTCAATCCCATATCCGCATGAGGTACACGCACATAGCATGCCTGTCCGCCGTCTATACGGCATCCCAGGGCCCATCCTCCATCTTGGTCTTCGCAATTATTCACATAACCGTTTTTGCAGAAGAAACACTCACCGCAATAAGTTTCCACGTTCACGGTAACACGGTCACCCGGTTTCACATTGGCGACTTCCCTACCAACCTGCTCAACCACTCCTACCATCTCATGGCCTACGGTTATTCCGGGAACGGCACGCGGCACACTTCCATGCTTTATATGAAGGTCGCTAGTGCATATACTGCTCAAAGTCACACGCACTATCGCGTCTTTGGGATTGACGATATGAGGAACAGGCTTACGAAGCAATGCAAAATGCCCTTCCTGAAGATAAGTATATGCCGGCATGTCATCCTTCTTATCCACAGTCACATTTTCAAGATAGTTCTCCAATGCCGGCAATATCACTTTGTCTGCAGGTAACCATTCTACAGAATAAAGTCCGTCCGATTTAAGCCACTTCAAAGATTTGTGTTCTTTCAGGTTTAGAATACCTGATATGACCGAGCACACATACACATGTAGCTTTATATTAAAATCAGGATATGTATAATCAACCGTATCCAAAAACGAGTCGATACGTATCTCCAGATCAAGTTCCTCTCGTATCTCGCGCATCAAGGCCTGTTCTGGTGTCTCTCCGGCTTCTATCTTTCCTCCGGGGAATTCCCATTTATCCTTGAAATCGCCACTACCTCTCTGAGTGGCAAGGATACCTTCGCTTGTAACAATTACAGCTGCTACAACAGCTATTGATTTAATATTGTCCGTTTTCATATTAGTTTAATGGTTTTGCATAAATTCCATTCATCAGGAATATATGCCTGTATGTCTTTCACGGACAAATATATTAAAAATATTTTATATTGTAAGTTTTACACTAATGTTTCTTACATATTCTTCTCCGCCACTGACAGTCAACATCCGGCAACCGCTCAATTCACCATCGTCACCCAAGGAATACTCGTAAGAGGTGTGTTCTTCCAGTTCCGGACTGCTGGCCGGATACATATCCGTGCATAAGTACCTGTATGAATCACCGATAAACCCTCCATAAAATGCCACCATGTGCATGGAAAGCGGATATAATTCCGACAGGAATAAATCCGGCAAGCCATGCGCATTCTCTACGGCAACCGATTTATTGAACTCAATTATATAAGTCTCTGATGATCCGTCAACTGTCTGTTCAACTCTCACCTTCCCTTCTTCAGAATAGTCAAGCCTCAATGAAGAATAAGTATCCCCGTTATCTGTTTTCTCCGTAACTCCCGACAGATATTTATGTCCTTCACTGTCGGTAATATATGTGAAATCATAGTTTCTTTCTGTACCTCCGCCTTCCTCCATACGGCATGAAACCGCAAATCCGGAAGTATCCAACTGATAAGTTCGTATATTGCCATAGCTGTCGGTTATTCTCACACTTTGGTCTGAGGCAGAAACGAATGTAGTATCCGAACTGCTGAACAGCTTTCCTCCCTCAACCTCCTGGGCTGAGACATAATATGATATTCGGCCATCAGAAAATATGAAAGTTTTGGTTGAAGTAACATCATATGAATCGCTAGAAATCAATTCTTTAAGTTCAATGCTACCCACTATCTTACTCTGATTATCTTCACCATTATCTACTGTTGTTTCTTCCGTACATCCATACGCCAGCACCACAAACAACATCCATACTATATTCTTCATACTTCATCTGTTATATTCTGTTATCTACCACTTCCACCATACTTCGCGTCTGGTCAATACGACTGACCTTGATCTGCACAGGTATCCTTTCCTTTAGTCCTTCCACATGGCTGATTATACCCACACGCTTTCCGTTGATACCCTGCAGTTTTTCCAGCATATTCATAACCGTATTCAGTACATCACCACTCAGCGTTCCGAATCCCTCGTCGATAAACAATGTATCCACGGAAAGATTTCTCCTGTTGAGCGAGGAAAGAGCCAAAGCCAAAGAAAGAGAAACCAGAAATCCCTCTCCTCCTGAAAGAATGTCAACCGGTCCCTGAGCATCATTCTGATACATATCCATCATCCTGATAGTCAATGTACCCGGCTCACAGTCCAACCTGTAGCGTTTGTTCAACTTAACCAGATACCCATTCGCACGATGCAGCAAGTCATTAAGTATAAAGCTCTGAGCAATCCTTCTGAAAATCTTTCCGTCGCCACCGCCGAAAAGCTTGTTCAGAGACTCCCATTCCACAAAAATGCGCCTTTTGGCTTCTTCTTTTTCCTTTTCCACACTAAATCTGGCAATGTTCTGCTCATTCGATTTGAGTTGCTGCTCTATACGGCCAATATCAGACATGACCGTATCAATGGCACTACGTACGTCTGCAAGCATTGATTTCATCATTTCTATGGCTACACCATCGCGTACATCTTCAGGACAAGACGCAAGATGCAAATCAAGCTCCTTCTGTTTAGCCGCAAGAACACTTTCCGCATTCTTGCTTCCGGTGATTTCGGCATCATGCTGTTTTCTTATCTCTGATATATTCTTTATTGAAGAGATATATTCTATCCTTCCGAGGTCGAAATCCTGATTCAGTGAAAGGAAAGCATCCAGTTCGCCGGTTGCCTTGACCATCCTCTCACGTTCATTGGCAAGCGATGTAGTAAGGGCATGCACCTTGGCAGAAAAGTCAATACACTTGTCTGTAAGCCTGTCAACCAATATAGCGTCCGTAATATTATCACAATTCCAGTTCTTCCATACTTCGGATATCTCTGTAAGGATTTTTTCCACATTCTCCAATGCCGGCAAAGCCTGGGAAAGCAGCTTTTCAGTTGCCGCTACGTCTTTCACCCATCCATCATACTCAGCAGCGGAATTGCGTATGGAAGACAGCAAGCCTGACGGATCACTATCCCACATATTCCTCCATCCTTCTATCACAATCATTCCGCCGGCATCTTGAAGGGCCTTGGCTATCATCTCATTGTCAATCTTTATCAACGAGCTGATACGCTCAATTTCATTCACCACCGTCTGCCTGTCCTCTTTTGCCTTATCTCTCGACTTGACAGCATTCTCAAATTCCTTCCTTATATCCTTCAGTTCATTATTCAGCAAAGTAAGATGGTTGTTGCTGTCATTTATTTTCTTCTGCATCTCTATCAAAGCACTCATCCTTGCCGAATTATTTGCAGATACAATATGTAAAGTCTCATCCAGATTCGTCACATCAAGCTCATCACCTTCTCCGCACTTGACAGACAATTCCGCACACATGTTCCTTACCAGAGCCCCGGCATTCCTTATTGCGTCTTCAGCCTCCTTCTTCTCATTCAGTTTAGCCTGAATATCCTTCTTCAGGCGCTCCACAATAATCTGTATGGCATTACATTCAGCCAAAGTTTCTCTGAGTTCTTTCTCAGCCAATGCAACCATCTCCTCAAGCGGTTTCAATCTCTCTTCGCACTCCTCATCTGTAGTCAACCTGTCTATCACCTGTCCGCATACCGGACATACATCACCCACTGCCAATTTACTTCTTAGACTCACAGTCCAGTCACGCAAAGAAAGCTCCACTCCGTCATAAGCCTTTCTGGCCTCCACCAGCTTTTTATTCTTTTCTTCAAGCCTCACATCCAGTTTTACCTGTTCAGCCTCATGAAGTTTACATTCCTCCATAAGAGCCGACGTTTCTTTCTCCAGCCTTGCAAGAGTCTTGCTGCAATCTTTCAGTACGCCAATCTGCGTATTAAGCCTATTCAGACTATCCTTCTCTACCGACAGACTACGTACCTCCTCATTGACTGTCTCCGGTTTCATATCGGCTACAGCCTGTGTGGCGGCACTTATCTCTTTTTCCTTTAATTCTACAAGGTTTCCCAGCTTACTTACGCTATCCTCTTTGTCCGAACAGGCTTTTTCTATTACAGGCATACTGTTATTTCGTTTCTTCAGAGCCTCTGTATTTCCCCTAACCCTGACAGATGTCTCCAAAACAGAATTAAGCAAAGTCTCTATTTTCTGTACGTTCGAAAACATAGGTACATTTGCCGCAGCTCCGGCTATACGGACATTCAATGCTTCAAGCAGGTTGTTCTTTTGCTGTATCCATGCCCTCAAACCGTTTCTTCCCTTATGAAGCTCTACGAACAGTGTCTTCAACCTACCCGCTTCAAGTTCAAGCTCTCTTACCTTTTGTTCTGCCTCTCTCTTCGTCTGCAGGCAGCTACCGGCATTACCCATTCTGTCATAATCAGAGATAAGTCTGGCTTCCTCTTTAAAGCTGTCAGAATTTATTACCTCCATACATAACTTGAATTTCCGTTCTGCCACCACCTTTTCTTCCTGCAGCTTTTTATAGACCTCCATCCATTTCACACAAGAATCCAGACGCGACGCCTCCCCATCAAGCTGTTTCTTTCTGAGCAAAGCTTCCGATTTCTGTCCGTTCAGCGAGTCAATCTCCTCCTGTTTAAGCAATACTATCCCTTCTGTCAAACTCCTTTGAGCATTATAATCAGCTTCCTTTTCCTTTTTTATCTCCTCTATTTTCTTTCCTATTTCCGAATATATCTCCGTTCCTGTAAGTTTTTCCAGAATTTCAGATTTCTCATCATCCTTACTTTTTAAGAACTGAGTGAACTGTCCCTGAGCCAGCATCGTAGTACGGCAGAACTGATCAAAATCCAGCCCTACAGCTTCCTCCGTAACCTTTCTCACGGCATCGGCATTCTTCACAGTAGTGTCACCCCACGACAAAGTCTGTTCCGGCGATGTAAGCTTATTGTTCCTGTTACGCTTCACCTGCCACACAGCCTCATACATTACCCCGTCAGACCCGAGAAAAGTAAGTACAGCCGAGGCCTGACGTGCCCCATGCCTCAAAAGATTTGACGTGTTTCTAGCGGTGATATTGTCTGTTCCGAAATTCGATTTCACCCCCGATGCCATATTCAGCCTTGGAGTAGTGTTATACAAAGCCAGGCAGATTGAATCCAGAATGGTAGTCTTGCCTGCCCCCGTATCGCCGGTAATCAGAAAAACAGAAGCTTCAGCCAACGCTCCACTATCGAAATCAATCTCAGCCACCTCTACAGACGCTATGTTCTCAATTTTCAGTTTAGCCAGTTTCATAAATTGTAAAGACTTTTATACATTTCTCCCGTTATATCTCTTCACGGCTTCATCTATCATATCAGCCATCTCAGAAGGCATATCAGTACCAAACTTCGATTTGTAAAATCTCTGTGCCACATCTATCGGAGTAAGTTCCTGAAACTCATCATAAGTCATAACCGTATCACTATCCGCGGCCAGCATTTCCGGTCTGGTAATCTTACAATAACAATATGCGGCACGTTTGCCATCTAGGGCCTTAGCTATCTTCTCCATATAATCGGCAGGCATAGGCTTATCAAGAAGTATATTCAGTCTTACATAACACTCCTCGTCATCACCGATGTCAGAAAGCCCGTCAACAGCCACGTCAAAAGCAGAAGGAACAGCAGGAACAGTCAGCATAGGACGAATATTCTTAATCCTTATCTCCCTTATTTCAGGTTCCCTTCCTCTCTCCACCGTAATCACTGAAACGGAGTGAGGATAAGTCTCATCAAAATTCACAGGAACAGGCGAACCAGAATATCTTGCCACTCCGGCAGCTCCTCTCAGTGTCTGAGGATAATGTATGTGTCCCAGCGCGATATAGTCATAACCCATACCGAGCTCCTCATGAGCCACCTCATTGATTCCCCCTATCACGTCAGTGTCGTGCCCTTCAAGATTACTGTTTGCCACCGTCATATGTGCCATCAACACCACCGGCACCCCGGCAGTATTCACCATCTTAACCCTGTCCTGCAAAGCACGGAAAAATACACACCTGCGTTCCTCTTTGGAAGCCTCCTCATCCATCAGCGGATAACTCTGGTCGAATATATGCGGCACAGCCACCACATATCCCTTCAACACACCATCGGCATCCTCTATACCTATGATATGCCTGTCCAGATCGACCGTCCCGTCTTTCCTTTCCAGCTGTCCCACTACCCTTACTCCTGCCATCAGCCACAGTTCACGTCCAAGTTCCAGCATCGCCTTGCTGTCATGGTTGCCAGCAGTCACCACAATAGCCATATCCGGACATGCCTTATGCATCTCCAGCAAAGCCTTGTAATACATTTTCTGCACCGAAGTAGAAGGATTGGTACGGTCGTAGATATCACCGCTTACAAGAAGGGCATCCGGTTTTTCCTCCTCCACTATATCCCTGAACTGAGACAGGAAAGCGGCATGTTCCGCCGTCCTGTCATGCTCATATAAGGTATGTCCCAAATGCCAGTCGCTCGTGTGTATAATCTTCATAAAACTTATTCCATTATTTCAATCACATAACCGCCATCGAAAGTTCCGTTTTCAGGCAGATGTTGTATCCAGTCCTTTTCCTTATATTCGCCATCAAAATTCATACTGTCACAACGTCCATACCAAGGTTCGATACACACAAACGGAGCATTCTTTCCAGGAGGCGACCACAGTCCTACAACCGGAGCGTCGAATAACAGATGCAACACAGCCTTTCGCGAATTGTCATACAAGGCAACTTCACCCACCTGTCCGTTCTCCAAAATCAGAGCATCACCATCGAAAGTAGAAGTATTCATCGGCAACAGTCCGTCCTTCAGTTCCAACGGATAGTGCACATCAGTATTGGCACATCCCTTCTCACCTATGAGGATATATTCCAGTCCCTCTTTCTTATCGAAACCGAAGTAGCCACGTTCTTTTGTAGATGCGTCAAATCCCGGGAAATAAAAAGCCGGATGAGCTCCTATCTGGAAATACATATCCCCCTTTCCGGTATTCTTAACCCTCCACATCACATGAATCTTCTTCTGCTCTATCCTGTAACCTATCTCCAGACAGAAATTGTAAGGATATTTCTTATGAGTCTCTTCATTGTCAGTCAGTCTGTACCACACCTCATTGTCAGTAATGCTCACAAGCTGAAACTCCATATCGCGCGCAAATCCGTGCTGCCCCAACGAATAAGTCTCACCCTCGCATCTGTAAGTGTTATCCCACACTCTTCCCACTATAGGGAAAAGAACCGGCGAGTGTCTGTTCCAGAATGCAGGATCAGCCTGCCACAGATACTCCTTACCGTTACACTGTATGCTGCACAGTTCGGCACCGGCTGCCGACACCTGAATGCTCAGTACATCATTTGATAATTTCTCCATATATTTTTTAAGTTTATAAGTTTTTGAGTTTATAAGTTTAACTTCGCTGACCGTCGGTTATGAGTTTATGAGTTTGTGAGGCTAGCAGTTCAACCATCTGCCTGTATCCCTGATTATAAATCTTCAAAGCATTTTTAAGATTGAAAATATTATATTCATCTATGGAATCCACCTCAAGCAACAAGTCGCACAGTTCCGAATCCTCCACCGCATTCTGCTTGAACAAAAACAGATAAGACCTCAGAGCCACACGCAGGATATTATCCTCATACTCCTCCGGATGCTTGGGACATACATTCACCCCAATCACCTTACGGCACAAATCACGAATAGGCGTAACAGGGAAATTCTTGAACAACCCACCGTCCACATACCTCACACCGTCAATCATCATCGGCTTGAACACAATGGGAATGGTACACGAAGCCATAACTCTAGGCACAAGCTCACCCTCGGTAAAGACCTTACTCTCACCTTTGTCAAAATCTGACGCCACGGCACAGAAAGGAATATTCAGTTCCTCAAACCGTTTCACCGGCAAGTTCTTCTCCATAAATTCTATGAATCCGTCATATTTCAGCAAAGCCTCCTTCGGTATCATAAAACTCACGAAATCACGGAAGTCATGCCCCAAAAACAATTTCAGAATCTCCTTAGGTTTGAATCCGGCTGCATAAAAGGCACCTACCACAGCTCCGGCACTTGTACCGGCTATAATATCAGGTTTAATACCTTTTTCATCCAGAGCCTGCAAGGCACCAAGATGTGCAAAACCTTTTGCTCCGCCACCGCTAAGTGCCAGACCTATATTGTATGGTAAATCCTTTACCATGTCCTTATTATCCTGCTTCGTAACTTGATTTTCCATGTTGTTTAGGTGTTCATCAGTGTAAATATATAGCATTTTCACTGATTAAAGAGTGATTTTTCTATAAATTTTATATCCACCCAACTTCAAGATATAAGGAATATTTCTTATAACATCCTCATCCTTACCTATCTCTTGCGGATATTTTTTCTCTAACTCATTATACGGCAAAATAAGATTATGCACCAGATAAGTATTATTACGAACCTCACCATACCGCCATCCCTCAATAGTTCTTTCAGCATTCCATCTGTACTTTTCCATACGCATCAGAGTACGTAAATATCCTTCATCTATTCTCTTCTCAAAATCTTCATATGAAACTTCTTCCCATTCCTTACCAACTTCACCTTTAAAGATTTCATATCCAAGAGTACGACAATAAACCACATATGCATCAATCTGGTATCTGTTAGCCCAACGATATACCTCAGACAAAGTAAACCATGCATCATATGCACATTCTTTCATCCTTGCAGCATACTCAGGTTCGTCATGAACAAACTTACACAAGCTCAACATGTAATGATTATTTGCACTTCCTTCTACAAATAACTTACAGCCTTTGGTTCCATATATCGAACAATAATCGTTAGAAGACTTATCCTCTTTTCCCGGAGTATTCTTACAGCAACTGCATTTATACATTTGATTTACATAAGCCGGCAGTTCATCACCCAATAAAGACATTGACATACCCTGATCCAGCATTCCAAAAATCTTTACATTCTTAAATCTTCCACTGTCACTGTTTATCAATCTTCCAAGGTCTGTCTGTATCTCCTGACGTATAAGAACAGAAACCTCCTTCTCATATATTTCAGAAGGCAAGTTAAGTCCTAACGAAAGACTCATATCAGGATCACTTACGCAAATTGCAATCGTAGGCATACAATCCTTATCCGAAGCCAACCCCACAATGTAATCCCTAACCTGTTTACTACTTATGTCAGCATTCATATAATTGATATCTATATCAAAAATCTGACTATCCAAATACGGGAACTGAGCTTTAAAATATGGCAACATTTCATCCATATTCCTATCAATCAATGTTATCTTTGTACGCACACTTCTGCTCTTATCCACGGTATCATCGTAGTTTGGATAATGACATACGCGCAATGCTTCCAAGAATAAAGAACGCCCCATGCGGTTAAAGCCTGCTATTACCAAATGAACAAAGCTATTAGCACTATCAGCCACAGATTTACCATCCATTACAGTCATTGTCAGAGGTCTATTAAACAACGGTTTAAAGCCATAGCCATTTTCTACAGAATACAAGCCCCATAACTGACGCGCCCAATTCTCATAATAATTAAACGGCCTGAAATAAATATTCGGAACATTCCCATAGCACACATACTCTTTCGGTAAAACCATTTTCTGTATATTAGAATACGATGGTATTCTGTCAAATTGCACATAAACATTCAGCAAAGGTTTTCCTGCAGGATTTCCCCTAAGCTTACTAACCTTATGCACAGATTCAATACTCTTGGAATCACGCCCCATCATATTCTCATCTCCCAAAATATAGACTTCTTTTGCAAGATGAATATTAAGTCTCGCCAGTTCTTCTTCAGATTCTATATTTCCAAAATAAATAATAACCCTACTTTCATCCTCCTTACTCAAATGCGACTGTATTTCCGAACGAATAGTTTCAGTTTCCACCCCACTCATCAATAACAAAGGATTGGTATTGTCTTTTTTACATATCTCCTTTATAAGACTAATTGTAGTATCACAAAAACCGATTATCACATAATGCTGTTTGATTTTACGATATGTCACCTTTCCCGACTTGATGGCATCCACTCTTCTTTCAATAATGTTCGAGATAGTTGAAATCAGCACCCCGCTCAACAATACAGTGCCACACAAACTCATAAATGTGACCAATAAACGGTTTACCCATCCCTTTTCCACTACCTGGTTACCAGAATCGACAAAATTATTATAAACAAGCCATAGCCGTTCCCAGAAACCATCAGAACCTCCAAGTTCAATAGAAAATATAAGAACTATAATAAAGAATATGAATAAGATTGTAGCTACTAAAGTCATTAGTATTTTCAATTGTGGTCTGATACCTCCAGATATAGTTCTGTCAATATTCTCTTGTGAGAACAATCGCTTGTAATATCCTATTACACTCATAATCTACCCCTTATTAATATTATACCCCAATTTAATTATAAGTTTCAAAGTATTGAGAGCGGTATTTCTGTCATATTCCTTCTCCTTTTCATCCAATTCTCCATACGGAATCAGGCACGGGTGCGTCTTCAGTTTATCATCCCTTTCAGGACCATACACCCATCCATCCTCCATTCTACCACGACTCCATACCTCATGCACATTCTCAGCAATCTGTTCCATCAGTTCTTTAAGCGAATCAGGCAAATCCACATCCGACACATCAACCGGTTTTGGTTTATATTCATTCAGGCTCATAATTTTCAGTATTAAGACAATTAATTTTCACACATTCTTTCAAGCACAATTTTCACTTTACTGTTCGTGAGTTCTTCCGCCAACAGTTTTTTCAATGTCAGATAAAACATGTTGGCCTCTTTCATCAAAAACCGTTTTTCCGAGTCCACATCATCTATATCAGCCGCTTCTATTGACAGTATATCCTGAGCCATCTGATAAGAAGCACCAATACTTGTAGGAATGTCACATACTATAAAACTGTCATTCTCCATTTTGTAATAGAACGACATATCTCTTCCGGAATCCATTTTTCGTGTCATCTTACTGAAACCATTATCAGCATAATAATCATCAATATCCTTAAAGATACTGCTACTGATATACAGCGGAACCAGTACCCTTACCTCCTTATCTTTCATAGCAAAATCCGGACTGTCCAAACCTCGAACAATTCTCTTTATAAACATATTATAATATCCAATTGCCGTAGAACATGCAGCTCCAATTACAACCGGCGAGAACACCTGCATTTCACTGTTTATATAATCAACCAGAGGATCATAAATCTGTTCCAGACGTTTAACATCAGAATATGTAAAACATTTTACCCCCAAAGCAGAAGCCGACAACATAGTCTCAGTATTATTTACACCAGACACCCCTATCAGGTCATCAAACAAGTGTACACTCTCATTCTGAAGTATAATTGTACGGTTGGCCCCCAGTGCCATGACACACAATCCTATTTCAAAAATTACATTATCCCTCATACACTGGAAATTTTCTTCTACCCCGTCGCGTATTCTGTTAACCGAATCATCGGGTGTAGCCAGAATTATAGCGAAGTCGAAAGTTGGGATTTTTTTCAGCAAGGTAGGCAACAAAGCAAATTTACTGTTATCATTCTGACGGGTAAACAGGTTTGTCCATAACGTACAATTACAATTCTTTTTTTCCAGTTCCTCAGAAAGCTTCAATATAGTATTCCTCTGACTTCCTGATGAAAAAATAACCACTTGAGCAGATTTAGTTTCCATAATTACAAATTTTCTAAATTAACAGATTTATACGAACATTTATCTAAAAAATAGATGTCACCATCATTTGCAAATGATATATTACGTTTTCCTATCATCTTACCAGCTTTTTCAAATTCAATCTCTCTCCAATTGGGATTAATGTGAATCAATTTCAAATTTTCAATTCTATATTCATCAAACATTTTTATTATATCTACCAATGACGAATGTTTAGATCCTGACATTTCATTATCCAAAGTCCAACATTCATGAAGCAGACAGTCAAAATTTACAGATCTTTTAAATGTATCATTCAATACAGATGTATCAGTGGCATAATATACTTTATTATTAACAATAATACCAAAAGACGGTGAGGAATGTTTTTGCATTACCGTCTCAAAAATCAAATTATCAGTTATATTATTTACACCAATCCTAAAATCAGAAATAACTACATTATTGGAAAAATTCATAATAGGTCTTCCAAAATAAGGAGGCGAAATTATTTTTTCTAATATTTCTTTACATGTTGCGCCATAAAAATCCTTTCCTGGCCCCCATATATATATATCCTTATCCCTACATACATTTAGAAAATATACAAGACCTATTATGTGGTCAAGATGATAATGAGACAAAACAATATTAACTCTTTCACCTGTTATTTCATGTTCAAACAAATCAAACCTTGAAATACCAGTCCCCATATCAAGAAACAAAATATCCCCATTATTATTCACTATATAAGAACAAGTTTCCCGAGCACTTGTCGGAATCCATCCTCCACTTCCCAATACTTTTAATTCCATATACATTAGATAATAAATTAACAAAAAAATCATATACATATTTAAACCACCGGATATTATTTAAATCGACTTCAACTTTAGCTGACATATCGACAAATAATCTAAGAATCCTAATTTCTGTCAACTCAATGTTTGCATTAATTTTTGAAAACAATTTTTCTGACTCATTTATCAGGACATCTATTTTACCTTTACAACAAAGAAAATCATTAGCTAGCATTATTATCGATTTATAATAAAAAACAGTAGCCATATCATAACTATTTCTACAATGCATGGTCGCTTTATCCAAAAGCATAGTCGCCAAATCCAAATCAGATATACATATATTATACAAAGCAGACGTGTAAAGATACCTAACATAATATCTATCCCTAATTTTAATTTGCGAATATACGTTTTCAATATAATCTAAACATTCTTTGGCTTTTGAAAATTCATATCCCCAAATATATGTTTCAGCTGCTAATCTTTTATATTCAGCCATAAACAAACGAATACTAATAGTTTTATCTCCCTTAGTTTTATCTAACTCATCCAAACTTCTAGATAAAGATTCAAAAGCCAAATGATTATATTCATACCCTTTTTCAAAATTCAACTGATGATATTCTATTTTTGCCAAATTTGCATATCCCAATGAAACTTGATATGAGTTATTTGAGGATTTACCTAATTTAGCTGTATTTTCAAAAGCTTCCCTGGCTATCATAAAGTTTCCTAATTTTCTATGACTTAATCCATAAACCTCATACATTTGAGATTTAGAATAATCCGAAACATTTATAAAAGATGAATTCTCCAATAATTTATGCGTAAGGCTAATTACTGATGAAAAATCTTCAATCGCATAATAATAATACAATAGCCCAATATACCTTGAAACTTCGCAAACAGGAGAAATCAACAATTTTGAAACTATACAGCTAAAATTCATTGTACTAAGATCCAAAAAATAACCATTATCTAAAAGATATCTTCTATGATTATTTATAAGATTTAGAAAAAAGTCTGACAGATATATTTTTTCCAATGAATCAATACAACATTGGGCAAATTGCTTTAAATTAGAGAAATATATGGACAAAGCATCATCAAAGCCCAGTCTGCAAACTTGTTGATTAAAATATTCATAACTTATAAGTACATTCTCTACTTCCTTAAACATCCTTAACTGAATATAATGAGTTACTAGAAATTTAAGAAAGTAGTTTGGAAGTTTTGTGTAATCATTATTAAATGCCTCAGCCCATTCAATAAAACACATGTCCCCTCTACGTTTATTAATATAATATTTTGAGTTCTTATCTTTAGTCAACCAATCTATTATAGATTTATGAAATGGAACAATAATATTATCATTAACTTTGAACAACGATCCTACTTTCTTTGTCAAAAAATAAATATTATCTTCTTCCCATAAAACATTCTTTACGCCAAAAAATCTGTCTATATCCTGTAAATTCAACGGTTCCCTTGCAGCTACAATCAAACTAAGGAAAGGTAATATTTCCTTCTCATATACCTCTATCACTGGGAAACGCCGTTCAAAATAATCCTCATAAGTATTATACAATCCGGCAGGAAATGATGAAGGTTTCAACGCATCAAGATCTCCGTTATCCAAAGAATCACATACAAACTCTGCATACAAGAACACTCCTTCACTTTTATTTATTATAGCCTCCTCGATATCTATTTTTTCTGAGACCGTAAGATTTTTATCTGCAATTCTTTTCTTTACATACAAACGTATATCCTCTACATTTCTAGCATCTGCCGTATCAAGAATTTCCGGCTTAAGTTGTCTAAACCACTTTTCCACTTCCAATACCGGCCGACTTGTTACTATAAGCCTTACCCAATCAGGAAATTCCGAGAAATAACGTCCAATAAATTTGGCTAATACATTTTCTCCGTTCTCCATACCAGCCTCGTCTATAGCATCTATCAAAATAGCAACAGGTTTTTGTGGAGGTTCTATCTCGTTCAACGGATCCAACAATAATCTAGTAAATAAAGTATTAATATTTACGTTAGTTAGATTAACAAGCTCTTCCAAATTCATTGAGCACAATTTATCAAAATATTCCTGTAAATGTGAAGATAAATAATATGCAAGAGAAAGTACACAATTTTTAGGATTACTTGTTAACGTATCCGAGTGTTGACACAAATGCCATGCATGAATCTCCGGTATTTCACGACAACTTAACCATATAGACAAAGCAGTTTTCCCCACCCCTGGTCCACCCGTTAGCCAAAATACCTTTGAAGCATTAGGGGTATATAACCACTCCCTAATTCGTTTAAGGACCCACTGACGTCCAGTAAACCTTCTCATATATTTTTTTATTTCATTCTTGAACTCAATAGGACGAAGCAGGCTTATTAAACGAGACTGCATTCCATCAAAGTTAACTTCATCATTTTCTATGGCGTTAACTAGAAGTCCCAACTGCCTCTGATAAATAGATTCACTAAAACCAGACAATAAGCATTCAGACATATCCAAATATTGAATTCTAGCTATTGACAACGGAGGTTCTATACTCTGTAATTTTACAGGAATAAGAAATAATCCACTTCTAATAGCAACAGACAATTCATTCAAACAATAGCCATCAGGACGCCTAACAGAATGTGGTGACATCAATAGCACAAAACATCCATTTGGTTTATGAGATGTAACTTTGTTTAATGCATCTTCAATACTATACTCCCAATCATTACCTATTTTCAATTCAAGGTCAGTCCATACGTGATGCCCCCTTATCTTTAAATCATCACATAAACGGTTCGCAAACTCAGCATATGAATCATGTCCATAACTTATAAATACATATCTAGAAGAATAAAGTTTTTTAACTGAACGAATATTGTCAATTATAGGCAAAGACATGCCACATTCTTGACAGAAATAAAATCTCTTTCCCAAATTCATATCATTTCCACAATTCGGGCAAATTTTAATTTTTGAATTCATAAGTTTAAATTCTAAAGGTTACAAAAATTTATGTTTACGAAATATATACAATAAATTTATGTTATCCAAATATTTTTTTTAATTATTAGTATATAACATTTGTGCATTATCTTATATAACTTCTATCAAAACGATAAAATATACCATAACAAATCGTAGAAATAAATATTAATTTGTTGTAAATTATTTCAAATCATTATCTTTGTGCTAACAAGAACAGCTGTCAGACGCATATACACTCATTCCTTCTGTTGTGAATTGCTTTCAAATCATTATCTTTGTGCTAACAAGAACAGCGTTATAATAGAAATTTAAAATGGCATCGAGTTGTGAATTGCTTTCAAATCATTATCTTTGTGCTAACAAGAACAGCCAAACCTTGTTGATACTAATGTAGCTGATAGTTGTGAATTGCTTTCAAATCATTATCTTTGTGCTAACAAGAACAGCATGTAACTGTCAGTAGTATGCCATTGATTGGTTGTGAATTGCTTTCAAATCATTATCTTTGTGCTAACAAGAACAGCCATTTTGCTTTTTATGTTTTATAGAATTATGTTGTGAATTGCTTTCAAATCATTATCTTTGTGCTAACAAGAACAGCTACGTGCTGTTACACTATTTATCGTTCCTAGTTGTGAATTGCTTTCAAATCATTATCTTTGTGCTAACAAGAACAGCCGATTTTCCCGTTTATCACTACGTTGACGGGTTGTGAATTGCTTTCAAATCATTATCTTTGTGCTAACAAGAACAGCGGTATCAAGAACAGGACGGCCGTCATATTGTTGTGAATTGCTTTCAAATCATTATCTTTGTGCTAACAAGAACAGCTTTTTTATCTATATCAGTTATACAATCTGCGTTGTGAATTGCTTTCAAATCATTATCTTTGTGCTAACAAGAACAGCCAGAAAATTTTTCCTTACTATTTCCGAAGAGTTGTGAATTGCTTTCAAATCATTATCTTTGTGCTAACAAGAACAGCTAAAGATGTTACAAAATTCTTTGACTGGTGTTGTGAATTGCTTTCAAATCATTATCTTTGTGCTAACAAGAACAGCAAGCCCACCAAAGTAAACGGTGGTAGAACTGTTGTGAATTGCTTTCAAATCATTATCTTTGTGCTAACAAGAACAGCTACGTGCTGTTACACTATTTATCGTTCCTAGTTGTGAATTGCTTTCAAATCATTATCTTTGTGCTAACAAGAACAGCCCTTAAAGAATAAAGATTATATTTGCGATAGTTGTGAATTGCTTTCAAATCATTATCTTTGTGCTAACAAGAACAGCTTATTTTGTTCCGTTTGAAGTACTCTGGAGTTGTGAATTGCTTTCAAATCATTATCTTTGTGCTAACAAGAACAGCATTTTGCATAATGTTTACGTAAACGCTTTGTTGTGAATTGCTTTCAAATCATTATCTTTGTGCTAACAAGAACAGCTTTGGATTTTAAATGGAAAGTTCCTATGTTGTCGTGAATTGCTTTCAAATCATTATCTTTGTGCTAACAAGAACAGCAGGACAGAACAAATAGCGTTAGTAATTATGTTGTGAATTGCTTTCAAATCATTATCTTTGTGCTAACAAGAACAGCAGGACACGGTATCTATGACGAGCTTCGATAGTTGTGAATTGCTTTCAAATCATTATCTTTGTGCTAACAAGAACAGCTTATCTAAATTAGAAGAGCAATCCAAAAGAGTTGTGAATTGCTTTCAAATCATTATCTTTGTGCTAACAAGAACAGCGATATTAAGAATGACGTTTACAAGCATATCGTTGTGAATTGCTTTCAAATCATTATCTTTGTGCTAACAAGAACAGCCCCGTATGGGTTGTGTACTGTTCGGTATTCGTTGTGAATTGCTTTCAAATCATTATCTTTGTGCTAACAAGAACAGCTGACGCCGGACTTGACAGCATGGAGCAGTTGTTGTGAATTGCTTTCAAATCATTATCTTTGTGCTAACAAGAACAGCCTTTCTGTTGTTCCATAAGTTTAAGATACTGTTGTGAATTGCTTTCAAATCATTATCTTTGTGCTAACAAGAACAGCAAAATACCAATAAAGGTATAAGCATGATAGTTGTGAATTGCTTTCAAATCATTATCTTTGTGCTAACAAGAACAGCTCCAGGCGGCCAAAGCATACCCAGAATATTGTTGTGAATTGCTTTCAAATCATTATCTTTGTGCTAACAAGAACAGCAGAATAAATTCAGTATGGAAAACTTCTAAGTTGTGAATTGCTTTCAAATCATTATCTTTGTGCTAACAAGAACAGCAGACTGTAGCTCCTCTATTTTTGAACTCGGTTGTGAATTGCTTTCAAATCATTATCTTTGTGCTAACAAGAACAGCCAGCTTAATCTTCTGAATGTAGATTAGCTGTTGTGAATTGCTTTCAAATCATTATCTTTGTGCTAACAAGAACAGCTAAAAATATTCATTATATTTCTTGTATTATGTTGTGAATTGCTTTCAAATCATTATCTTTGTGCTAACAAGAACAGCAGACAAGGATACAAGAAAACTTGTGTATGGTTGTGAATTGCTTTCAAATCATTATCTTTGTGCTAACAAGAACAGCTTAATATATAATATATGCAAGTTTAAAGAGTTGTGAATTGCTTTCAAATCATTATCTTTGTGCTAACAAGAACAGCTTTTGTGTAAAAGTGAATGAAAGATGAAGAGTTGTGAATTGCTTTCAAATCATTATCTTTGTGCTAACAAGAACAGCTCAGTATCATAACTATCACTTGCCTGTGCAGTTGTGAATTGCTTTCAAATCATTATCTTTGTGCTAACAAGAACAGCGAGATTCAGATACTGTTCGATTATAGTGGGTTGTGAATTGCTTTCAAATCATTATCTTTGTGCTAACAAGAACAGCTGGGTTCTTCCTCTTGATTATCAAGGCTTGGTTGTGAATTGCTTTCAAATCATTATCTTTGTGCTAACAAGAACAGCAGTACTTTCTACTGAATAAGGAGTCATACGTTGTGAATTGCTTTCAAATCATTATCTTTGTGCTAACAAGAACAGCCTGTGCAAAGTTGGCAAAAAAAAGAAATATGTTGTGAATTGCTTTCAAATCATTATCTTTGTGCTAACAAGAACAGCTTCTTTCTCGCTCATCTGTTCTGTGCATCTGTTGTGAATTGCTTTCAAATCATTATCTTTGTGCTAACAAGAACAGCGTTTTGTTTCTTATGTTTGACTGAATTATGTTGTGAATTGCTTTCAAATCATTATCTTTGTGCTAACAAGAACAGCATTTAATAAATTCCTCTATTCTCCTAATCGTTGTGAATTGCTTTCAAATCATTATCTTTGTGCTAACAAGAACAGCGAGGTGAATATAATCCCTCAGTGAACATAGTTGTGAATTGCTTTCAAATCATTATCTTTGTGCTAACAAGAACAGCTGATTCTAATTTTAAATTAATTTCTCCGTTGTTGTGAATTGCTTTCAAATCATTATCTTTGTGCTAACAAGAACAGCCATCAAACCAGCTTAATTATATAGAACAAGTTGTGAATTGCTTTCAAATCATTATCTTTGTGCTAACAAGAACAGCTTCGAGGATTTTATTAAGGATGTTCAGGAGTTGTGAATTGCTTTCAAATCATTATCTTTGTGCTAACAAGAACAGCTGTGCATCATCCTGCAGTTGTTGTTGCATGGTTGTGAATTGCTTTCAAATCATTATCTTTGTGCTAACAAGAACAGCCCTGACTTCATCGTATGAATCAAAATATTGTTGTGAATTGCTTTCAAATCATTATCTTTGTGCTAACAAGAACAGCCGATTCTAATCAATGTACGGGCTGTGACCTGTTGTGAATTGCTTTCAAATCATTATCTTTGTGCTAACAAGAACAGCGTTTTTACCGGCGTTGAAACTGAAGAAGGCGTTGTGAATTGCTTTCAAATCATTATCTTTGTGCTAACAAGAACAGCTTTGCATCTATTCTTGATTTATAGAATCCAGTTGTGAATTGCTTTCAAATCATTATCTTTGTGCTAACAAGAACAGCCGTCTTGCCATCCACGAAACGAAATGCAGTGTTGTGAATTGCTTTCAAATCATTATCTTTGTGCTAACAAGAACAGCTTCATTTCAATTTGGCAATCATCAACATCTGTTGTGAATTGCTTTCAAATCATTATCTTTGTGCTAACAAGAACAGCATTCGCTTATCAGGTCTTTATGGTCCTGGTGTTGTGAATTGCTTTCAAATCATTATCTTTGTGCTAACAAGAACAGCTTTGGATTTTAAATGGAAAGTTCCTATGTTGTTGTGAATTGCTTTCAAATCATTATCTTTGTGCTAACAAGAACAGCACAACACGTACAACGCCCTATGCTTCAATCTATTAGAAGCATTGTTAGAAATAAAAAAATGCTGTTCTTTAAAACAATATAACCCGCTTCTAGCGGGTTATATTGTTTTAAAATAATTCCAGCTGTTGTCCAGGAGCATTAGGACTTGTAATTTTCTTACCATAAAAAATCTTAATTTGTGCAAATTGCTTATCAGTTATACAAAGAATTCCTACCTGTCCCAATTCTGGTAAAAATGACTGAACTCTTTTTATATGAACATCTGCATTTTCACTACTTGCGCAATGACGTATATATATGGAAAACTGAAACATAGTGAACCCATCTCGCTGAAGAAGTTTGCGAAAATCCGATGCAGCTTTTCTTTCTTTTTTTGTTTCTGTTGGCAAATCAAAAAAAACGAGTATCCACATAACCCTATATTCACTAAATCGTTCCATAAAAGAATATTTACTCTAAAAAAGTTTTATATTACATATACGTTAAATTGGAATAATTGGATACTGAATACGCCTTAATTCTCCATCAAAACATTTGTACAATGAAGAAGTTGTCTGAGCTACTGCTACCATTAAAGGACTTCGTTTTCCACCAATAATTACTTCCATAGTAGGGATAGACAATAATGAAGTTTTTATTTCCTTATTCAATTCAATACTTTTACCATCACAAGTATCAAATATACTTTTATAAATAGTGTACACCAAACGATCAACATACGGTCTATAAGGTTCCATTATATCATCCGCCAAACAATATGCATTATATCTATTATGGTGATGTATGCCCAATGTTGGGAGTAATCCACTTGAAACTAAAGCTCTTGATACAATAGCTCTTAAAATTGCATAACCGTAGTTTAAAAGATTGTTAGGGGGTACACCATCTCTTTCGCGTGTAAAACCATCCACCTCTGCAAACAACGATTTCCAATAATAAGCAGCAGCCCTTGCCTCAATATTTTCAGAATCACCGCTTTTAACACTATTAGCCCATACTTGCATACATTTTATTTCTTCTCCTTTGCATACTGATAACACTGATGCTTGATTCAATATCTTAGCCTGAACGGTGTGCTGCCATAATTGCTTCTTCAAAGGAATGGATGCATCAATCTGTTTCCTAAATCGCTCACTTTGAATGGTATTTCCCTCAAGTGGCAGCATCATACCAACAGGCATACCTCTACTATCACAAGTAATTATGGCACAATTGTTTTCCAAAAGAGCATCTAAAGCTCCTGTTGTTATGGTTATTTGCTTGTTATCCAAAATAACCACACCTATATCTTCTATAGGCTTGGTTATTTCGGACTGATGCTTAAATGAGTCTGGAAGAGAATTACTATTTACTACTTCAGGAAGTCTTATAACCAGCTGTGCATTTCTTAACGACAAATACGCAGGATTTCCAAAATACAATGTCTTCTTTATCATAAAGCATTACAATTAATATAGTTTTAACTACAAGTTATACATAATCTTACCTAGACGATTTACTTTAAGTGGAATGCATATTTCCTTAATCATTTCACCAGATATGGCTCTCTCCATCTTATTTAGACTTGAAAATTCTTTTTTATCACACAGCACTCCAGAAACACTAAAATGAATAAAAAAGCATTGATATCCTGTACAACTCACCATCTTATAAATCCTTTCAGGTGCAGGATTTTCCGGCAGCAAGCCACTCCTCAATTCATCTTCCGTAGGTACATATACCAAATCATTAGGAGATAAAACAAACTTTGGAAGTAAACCTTCTTCATTAGCAGGAGCAGAAGGCAACCCTTCTTTTTGCAGTCTTATTACTTCATTAAGCGGAACAGTAGCAAATGAGCGTTTCTTACCATTATCATAAACTGCAAAAAACAAATTAGTGCCTTTGGCTGCCTCTACAAATTTTGAGGCTTTATTACCTCTCATTCCTACCGCAAACTTTTCTGCCTTTTCATATTCTCTCACCTTGTAGATTGGCTTATGTTTCTTCCCTCCATTCAAGATTTCAATATTTTTGTTCATACGCTCAAGACCTTCTGGAGAAAAAGCGACCTTAGAATCACCCCCCTCTACCTCAAGATGTCTCAACAAGATAGTTCTAATACCTGTATCCGTAACTTTATTTTCTATCTTCTTTTTGTCAAAGTTTTCATCAAGCAGACTACGCGAGGCAAAATACCTGTCATTTGTATCTTTAGTAAAGTAATATGCAGGAATCTTCTTCAGATTCACATCCTGCCAACTTTCATTATTATCATAAAAATACTTCTTTATAAGTTTTTCATTGTACCCCATAAGAATAAGTTCACGCAATTTTTTCTTAAAATCCTTATCGATAATTCTTGCAGGATTATCAATAGCCTCCTTCAAACTTATTGTAGTCTCTTTTCTCAAGTTGACTTCACCGCTAACAGTCTCCTTATGCAAAGGTTTTCTTATAGCCCACCAATTAATGTTATTCTCCTGTTTTGATATTATAACTTTACCATCTTCCTTACGCTGATAAATGTTTTTAGTTTTGTTTATAACTCTCAAATTCTGCTTTATACTTACAATGATACTTGATAGAACCGAATAAACGTCTTGAGTAAATGTATCCCACGGCTTAATAATCAACTCTTTTCTGTCTGATTTATCCTTTTCACACAATAAATTACGAAGATCATGACGGCTTACATCGCTCTTGGAGGATTGATTATTAAGATAATTTACAATGTTTCTTCCTGCACAAGCAATCACAATAGCGTCCATGGCATGATGGCGATGATCTATACGTTTCTTGTTAAACCCCTTCTGCAAATGTAGTGGCATTGCAGGTATTATATGTCCGCTTGTATTTACAGAGGTATAATCTGTACTATCTGTAATCTCATTCATTCTCTTGAAACGCGGAAGTATTATCTTGTTCCATACATCGTTCACACCCCAATCGTTCTTCAAGCGGTCGGTCACTCCACCCGTACAAACCAAAACATTCTTGGAAATTGATTCCTGTTCGCCTTTTTCTCTTACTATATTCGAAAGCAAAGAAACAATTAATCTGCTTATATATCGGCTGTCGTTCATTTGTCGTTCTGTGAACTTTTCTGGTATATCATCCATAAGAAGTTTCTTCATTTTTGCTTTATTCTTTGAATAATGATCCTTAACAAACTTCTCATAATCATTTACCGAAAATATTTGTACCTCAGAGCCTGATGATAATTGTACTTTTTCTCCATAATGACTCTTTATAAACTCATAACCAAGCATATTACCCTTCAGCTTATTGACTTCTGATTCACAAATAACCTTATTTGTTAGTGAATCATCAAAAAAACGTGATCTTGGTATGACATGTTCTATCTCGTAGGCAGTAGTGAAGAGTTTACTCAATGGTATAGGAGTACCTGTATATGGAGATCTATACTTCTGCTCAAGCCACAGACGGTAACGCTTAATCTCAGACTTTGTAGGTCGTTTACTAGAGTCTGTTTCATTAAACTTTTTCAATATGGCAAGCATTTCGTCAACTTGCTTTTCATCTATTTCAGGAGAGTTCCAGGCTCCTTCTTCATAAAGGCGGAGTAAATCCTGTTGTGAAGGTGAATAAGGACGAACATTTTCAATACCCAATTCCGGGTTTATAAACTCTGCCAAAAGAGCCTTTATACGCAAGTTCGTGTTTTCATTCTCCTGCATTTGCAGACTCATTTTGCGTCTCTTGTCAGACGGATTCTTCATTTCTCTGCCTAATTCCACATGGATTTCATCTATACCTCCTACTTCAGTCCACACATCCCTAACTGTTCGCAATGTTTCAAGCACAATCTGTTCAACTATAGGATTACGCAATGAGTGCTGCTTGAATTTTCTAATATAATGGTCTATATCAGAAGGAGATGTCCACCGCTCTGTATTTCCAGCTTCCGAATGACGGTCATACACCACATAGCACGCAAGCCATAGCGGCAAACCTCTAAACAAAGTGATATCTGTAAGATTGATAGATTTCTCCCTTACTCTGTCGCGTATATTTTCGTCATATTCTCCTGTAATGATTTTATCTATTCTTTCACGTGTAGAATCACATATATTTTCCTCCTTCCAATATTTTCCCATACGCATGAGAGGAAGAAGTTTCTTTATTGCCTTGGCAGAATATGCACCATACGATTTTTCGAAGGCAGGAGTATTTATAAAAGCATCAACAAACTTAATACTCAAACCGCGTTTATCTGCAAATGACTCCAAAGCATGTTTTAACTCTTCTTTACTCGAAACTGAATATAATATATGCCACAAGTTTTCTTCTGCTAATGAATCGTGACTTATAAACTCATCAAAAGTAATATCAGCCTTTTCAAGCCCTTTTAAAATTGTATAATGAGTTTTATTACATGGATATATCTTATCCTCCACATAATTCCAACGGTAATTGTTTATATTGCCTTTTGTAAATCCGAATGGCTTATACTTCAAAAAGTCTTCCTGTTTTATTTCCTTCTTAGTATTAAGCCAATCAAATAATTCTACATAATCATTCTCACCTTTAAGGAACTCATTTGTTACATCTACATCTACTTTGAGAGAATTACCTACCTCTTTTGTCTTTTGATATATACGAAGATTTGAAATAAACTGCCAAAGCCTGAACTCCTGATATAGAGGATGGGATTTGGCTATACATTTCACTGCTACCGGTTTTCTTTCACCCGATTTTTTATCAATATATAAGTGTGATTCATAAGGACATTCATCTATCAAAGATTTTTTACTCTTTAAAGGTCTCTGGTAAAATAATATATCATTTACAAGGAAATAAGACAAATCATGTATCAGCATCATGTTCCTATGTGCTGGATTGTTGGGATATAATTCTTCAACACATTTCTCATAAAGAGCTCTATCACTTAACTCAGGATGAAACTCTTTCTGTTTTTTAAGTATTGCGTTGATTTCTTCTTTATAATATCTTCTTTCTATAGTACGTACAAGTTTTCCACGTATCTTCTGCTCCGGATTACGCAGCAGTGTATCGAAAATGTACTCACCTACTGTCTTTCCTGATGCATCAAGGTCGTTTTGTGTCTTTTGCTTTATAAGTTCCCATTCTGTATCCCATTCAGCTTCGGTAGGTATATTGAATCTGCACGACAAAGAACCATCTTCATTAAACTTATCTTTACCATCCTTATCAATATCTACTTTAACAATAATATCTTTCTCAACACCAATCCAATCAGGTATTTCCTTTTTAAAGATTTTGCCTGAGATACCATTTGCCAATATTACGATAAGAACTTTCAAGCCCTTATAAACTTCGTTTGTATCTATAATATCTACCACCTTTTGATGTTCAAAATACTGCCTGATCTTACTTGGCTTCTTTTCCTCTTCACTTTCATCTCTAAGTTGGAAATACCCTCTTTTCTGATTAAAATTAAGCAGAATCCAAGCAAGTTCTTCTTTAGTAACCTTGTGAGTCAAGGCTTTCTTTCGAAGATAATACAAAGTCCAATCGTATGGAACTTTAGATTCTTCAGAAATATATTGTGGACTATTTGTTTTAAACTCCTGAAGCATTTCTGAAAAGGAATCCATAAAAAGAAAATGATATTTGCAGTCAGCATTTCTGACCCATGCCAGTTTAGGTTCTGTATTGGAAAGAAACTTTCCATATCTGTCTAGTTGAGAAACATAATGATCAGGCAAAAACCCCATTACAGACAAAACTCTATTCAACCTTTCGCGTCTTAATTTACCTCTTTCGTACAAACGCCTTGTACTTCTATGTTCCCTGCGATCTTTTGTCTGAGAAACACTATTACCCTTTTCAAAATCCCCCATAATAGTTGCGTCCATAGGTATAATTCTACTACCAGCAGCCTCAATACCGCACAGGACATCTTTACCTTCGTTTTCCGCTTTATTTATAACTGCCCAACCTATACTGTTGGTTCCCAAATCAAGTCCTAAAATCTTTTTCATGGTAAATATTATATATGTTTTGCAACAAATATAATATAATTTTACTTAAAATCATTTTGAACATATATTTTTTTCTTTACATTTGCAATATGATTTGAAGCAATTCACAATAAGGATTATTCCGTTGTGAAAACATTAGGTTCCCTCGTCCTTTAACGGGGGATTTTTTATGTCTCAAAAGCTTAATGAAAGTAACCCTTTATTACCCTCAACTATAGTGTACCCTTAAATACCTCACCAATTCCCCATATTTATCATCCTTAGCAATAGTTTCTACTATCAAATGAGGATCAACCAAACGATACACCCCCTTATCCAACAATTCATTTTCTCATCAAGAAAAATTTCATGATTCTCGCACTACCTTCCCATATAATCGCTATAGTCCGATATATCATCAGTGTTTTTCTCAAACGTAAATGATACATTTACAGCTCCGGAAACAAACGCCATTGCATCGGCAAGCTTTTTCTTATTTTCAGAAATTAACGGATGAAGAGTATCCGTAAGAAATACTCCTTTCAGATATTTTATCTTTCCGATGCTTTTCTTTAACGTTTCCACTCCCCTAAAATCCTTGCTGTTCGGCTCAAAATAGAAACGACCATTGAGTATGTCCGACATCATGTTGGTATAATACAGGAGTTCGGATATTATACCTACCTTATTGTTTCCTTTGGCTTTCAGTTCATAGATTTTCATGGTTTCTTCTTCTATTTCCCACATATCGAGAAATGAAGTCAGAGTCAATCTGTTAACGTCGGCCACTTTGTCCTTAAAAAGCCCTATGGGCAACTGTTGGTTTATAACCTTTCCTTTCTTCTTTTGAGCTTCTATGTATATGCGTTCCAGTCTGGCTTCCGCGTTCTGTGCCACTTCGATGCTTGCTGCATCATTTTTCGGACATGTCAATACCGCTCTGTCCAGTGAAGATACATTTGCCATTATCATTGCATCTTCCGGTATCTTCCAGCCATAATTCCGGCTACATTTAAACAGACGGTAACAGAATTGTTTCTCTTTTGGAGAGTCACCCATCTGAAAGCTGTCACAAAACTTTATGTTTACTTTTTTTACCTGATATCCTTTATTCTCCAATTCTGATTTTATGCACAATATCCATCCCTCGAATGCAGATGCATCCTCCTGCATATTTCCGAATACTGACTTACGATTCAATACGATTTCAAGTGTATCATCTGAAAAACTTAAACCAATACCAGAAGGCAGATTACTTCCTATTATTTCTTTTATTTTCTCTTTATCCATAAATACTAATTGGTATCTTTATTATTGGGACCACCCATATATCAACGTATCTTTTCCAACGTCCTTCTACACCTCTCCCCTCCATAAAAACCGTCGAGCACTTCGCCGAATATGCTACCCGGCTTCACTGCATCGAACAGCGTCATGCTTGATTTAAGTTTCAAAGCATCAATATCTCCCATAATGCTTTCGATGTCTTTTCCTTTATGCATAAGCAGACTTTCTGTTATCTCGAAAAGTCTTTTACGGAGCAATTCATTTTCAAGATAATCTCTGGCTTCCTGCAAGGAGGTAACTCCATAGTACTCTGAATTATAGCTGAAACCAAGACCTTTCATCTGCGGGAAGATATACCATATCCAGTGCGTCAATTTCCTGCCGTTTATTATCTCTTTCAAAGCTTGGTCATAACTGTCGTTTTGGGCTTCGATAAATCTTTGAAGTCCTGTATTTTCAATGTTTTCCATAATCATAATTTTAAAATAATTAAAACTCAACAAGTGCAAAGCTTATGGTATAGTAACCAATCGCAACTGGAAAAAATAAAAAAAGAGTGACTAAAGCCTTTAGAAAAGGATCTGCAATCCATCCCAGCACTTCAATCACTCTATAAAAATAATTACATAAGTAACTATTCAAAATTAATTTTATACATATGAGTAATTCACAAATAAGTTCGTACCTACAGATGCCAGTGCCCTGTTTGTACAATAGAAAAGCGAGTCCTTA